>NZ_JBFTSF010000133.1:0-16288 GCF_056399905.1 Cupriavidus sp. 01L46 | reverse complement strand
GGCCGCAGCCCCATCGCGCCGGGAGCCTGTGCCCGCGCGGCAAGCCGCCACGGATGCGCGCGATGTCCGCGATAGCGGCCCGAGCGACGACGTCCCGCCGTGGGAACACGCGGGCAGCAGCGACGTGCCGCCCTGGGAAGACCTCCCGCCCGACCTGCCCGTGATCGGGCCGTACGACAGCGATCCCGAGCCAATGCCCTCGCGCCAGGCCGCGCCCCGGCGCGAACCTGCCCCGCGCGCTGCGCCGCCTGCTCCCGCCGCGGTGCAAGCCGCCCCGGCCGAGCCGGTGGCCCCGGTGCGGCTCACGCCGCCTAAGCCGCCGGTGGCGGGCGAAGATGGCACGCCGCCGGTGTTCACCGGCGCGTGGCCGGCACTGGCTGCCAGCCTGCCGCTCAAGGGCCTTGCACAGCAACTGGCCTACCAGAGCGAGCTTGTCCAGGTCGTGGGCCGCACCTTCCACCTGCGCGCGCCGGTGGCGCCCATTACCGAGGCGGGCGTCGTCGAACGCCTGCAGCAGACGCTGGCCGAGCACCTCGGCACCGAAGTGCGGGTGCAGTACGAGATTGGCGCGGTGGCTGATACCGCCGCCGCCGCGGATGCGCAGGCTCGCGCCGAGCGCCAGCGCGAAGCCGAGGCCACTATCGAAGGGGATCCCTTCGTGCAGGGTTTGCTGCGCGAGTTTGGCGGCACGATCCTGGAGGGATCGATCCAGCCGCGCGCCGCCTGACCTCTTATTTTTGCCAGGCCGCCGGCGCCCAAGACCCGCGGCGGCCCGTAACTTCCATCCAAACGCTAATCAGGAGCACTCCATGATGAAGGGCCAACTGGCCGGGCTGATGAAGCAAGCCCAGCAGATGCAGGAAAACATGAAGAAGATGCAGGAGCAGCTTGCCCTGATCGAGGTCGAGGGCCAGTCCGGCGCCGGCCTGGTCAAGGTGGTGATGACCTGCAAGAACGACGTCAAGCGCGTCTCCATCGACCCCAGCCTGCTCGCCGAAGGCGAAGACAAGGAACTGCTGGAAGACCTGGTCGCCGCTGCGTTCAACGACGCCGTGCGCAAGGCCGAGGCCACCTCGCAGGAAAAGATGGGCTCGATGACCTCCGGCCTGCCGTTGCCCCCGGGCTTCAAGCTGCCGTTCTGAGCCTGGCACGGAGCCCGCATGATTCTCGAATCCGCAGTGCTGCCGGTGCGCCCCGGCCAGGAAGCCGCCTTTGAAGCGGCTTTCGGGCAGGCGCGTCATATCATCGCGGGCATGCCGGGCTTTCTTGGGCTTGAGTTGCATCGCGGTATCGAGCGGCCGTCGGAGTACCTGCTGACAGTGCGCTGGCGCACGCTGGAAGACCACACCGAGGGTTTTCGCGGCTCGCCCGAGTACCAGCAGTGGAAAGCCTTGCTGCATCATTTCTATGAGCCGTTTCCCACCGTGCTGCATCACTTGCCGGTGGTGAGCATGGCGGCGTCCGGAGGGCCGGCATGAAGGGCGCTCCCCCGACCTCGTTGCAGGCGCTGATCGAGGCGTTGCGGGTCTTGCCGGGCGTGGGGCCGAAGTCGGCCCAGCGCATGGCTTACCACCTGCTGCAGCACGACCGCGAAGGTGCCCGCAAGCTGGGCGACGCCTTGCGCGGCGCGGCCGACGGCATCAAGCATTGCTCGCGCTGCAATACGTTCACCGAGCAGGAAATCTGCTCGACCTGCCTGGACGAGCGGCGCGACGCCTCGCTGCTGTGCGTGGTGGAGACGCCGTCCGACCAGATCATGATCGAGCAGACGCTGACCTATCGCGGCCAGTATTTTGTGCTGATGGGCCGGCTTTCTCCGCTCGACGGCATCGGCCCGCGCGAGATCCACCTGGACCGGTTGCTGGCGCGTGCCACCGACCCCGCCATGGGCGGCCCGGTGACCGAGGTGATCGTCGCCACCAATTTCACGAGCGAAGGCGAGGCCACGGCGCACTATGTCGGCGAGATGCTGAAAGCGCGCGGCCTCAAGGTGTCGCGCCTGGCGCGCGGCGTGCCGGTGGGCGGCGAGCTTGAGTACGTCGATGCCGGCACCATTGCCCGCGCGGTGATGGACCGGCGCGCGGTGTAGCCGTGCCCGATCGCATTGCCATGCCTGGGTCCGTGCGCGGGGTCACGACCGCATGAATCTTGCCCGTTTCGACCTTGTCACGCTTGGCCTGTTCGTGGCCGTGGCCCGCCAGGGCAGCATTTCCGCCGGCGCGCGCCAGTCGCACCTGGCGGTGGCAGCGGCCAGCAAGCGCATTTCCGACCTGGAGGCCGCCGTTGGMGCGCCGCTGTTCTTTCGCCACGCGGCCGGGGTGCAGCTGACCGAGGCCGGGCAGGCCTGCTTCCACCATGCGCTGACCATCCTGCAGGACGTGGAGCGCATGGCCGGCGTGATGTCGGACTACGCCAGCGGCGTGCGCGGCCAGGTGCGCGTGTGCGCCAATACCTCGGCCATCACGCAGTTCCTGCCCGACGACCTGGCGACCTTCATGGCGCTGCATCCGACCATCCGCATCGAGCTCGAAGAGCAGAACAGCAGCGAGATCGTGGCCGCGCTGGTGGAAAACCGCGCGGACGTGGGCATCTTTGCCGACCGCACRCCCAGCGCGGGCCTGGTCACGGTGGAGTACCGGCAGGACGAACTGGTGCTGGTCACGCCGCCGGGCCATCCGCTGTCCGAGCGCGGGCCCGTGCGCTATGCGGACACGCTGGAATACGACTTCGTCAGCTTGCCGCAGGTCACCTCGCTGGCGGCCCGCTTGCTGGAGGAAAGCAGCCGGCTGGACCGGCCTTTCCGCCTGCGCATCCAGGTGCGCAGCTTCGACGCCATGTGCCGCATGGTGATGGCGGGGCTGGGCGTGGGCGTGCTGCCGCGCATCGCGGCCGAGCCGCACGTGCAGTCGATGGGTTTGTCGCTGGTGGGGCTGCAGGATGCGTGGGCCCGCCGCACGCTGCTGATCGGCATGCGTGACCCCGCCGGGCTGACGGTGTCGGCGCGGCTGCTCATCACCCATCTCTGCGGCGACCGCGCGCCGTTCTGAAACGTGGTTCGTTCGGGGCTTTCGCGTTCCGAGAAGGCCCGCTTCTCCGAATGCCGATTCCGCCAGCCGCCCGGCTGGGGCACACTGCGTCGAAACAAGGCGTGCCGCCAGCCGCGCTGGCCGCGGCGCTTCCCATCGGCACACGCCTGCTGCAACCCACACCGMACGGAGACACCCCCACCATGGCGCGACAGATCCTTGAAGGCATTCGGGTCCTCGAACTCGGGCAATTGATTGCCGGCCCCTTCGCCGCCAAGACCCTCGCCGATTTCGGCGCTCACGTGGTCAAGGTGGAGCCGCCCGGACAGGGCGACCCGCTGCGCAAATGGCGCATGCTTTACGAGGACACCTCTGTCTGGTGGGAAGCGCAATCGCGCAACAAGCAATCCATCTGCATCGACCTGCGCAATCCGCAAGGGCAGGCCGTGGTGCGCAAGCTGGCTGCCGAGGCCGACGTGCTGATCGAGAACTTCCGTCCCGGCACCATGGAGAAATGGGGCCTGGGCTATGAAGCGCTGCGCGCGGAAAACCCCGGCCTGATCATGGTGCGCGTGTCCGGCTACGGCCAGACCGGCCCGAAGAAGGACGAGCCGGGCTTTGCCGCGGTGGCCGAGGCCATGGGCGRCCTGCGCTACCTCACGGGCGAGCCGGGCCGTGCCCCGGTGCGTGCCGGCCTGTCGCTGGGCGACACCATCGCCGGGCTGCATGGCGCGCTCGGCGTGCTGCTGGCGCTGTACGAGCGCGATGCGCGCGGCGGCGAAGGGCAGGTGATCGACGTGGCGCTGTACGAGTCGCTGTTCAACCTGAGCGAAAGCCTGCTGCCGGAGTATTCGGCGTTTGGCGCCGTGCGCCAGCCGGCTGGCGGCGCCTTGCCCGGCATCGCGCCGTCCAACGCCTATCCCTGCGCCAGTGGCGAGTACGTGCTGGTGGCCGCCAACGGAGACGCCATCTTCAAGCGCCTGATGCACGCTATCGGCMGCGCCGACCTGGGCGACGACCCGGCGCTCGCGCGCAACGACGGCCGCGTGAAGCGCGTCGACGAGATCGATGCCGCCATCACCGCGTGGACCCGCACGCAAAGCGTGGAAGACGCGCTGGTGGTGCTCAAGCAGGCCGAAGTGCCATCCGGGCGCATCTACACCGTCAAGGACATCTCGGAAGACCCGCACTACCGTGCGCGCGGCGTGATCGAGAGCGTGACCGCGGCCAGCGGCCTGAGCGTCGAAGTGCCGGGCATCATGCCCAAGCTCTCGGCCAGCCCGGGCGCCATCCACGACCGTGCGCCCACGCTGGGCGAACACACCGACAGCGTACTGGAGGCGGCCGGCTTCGACGCTGCCACCATCGCCGACATGCGCGCACGCGGGGTGGTGGCATGAGCGCGTCATGCATGCTGCGCGGCCCGGCCCGCATCGAGATCAACGAAGTCGCGCCGCGCGATGGCCTGCAGATCGAGCCGGCCGTGGTGCCCACTGACGCCAAGGTGGCCTTTCTGGATGCCTTGTCCGCCTGCGGCTTTGCCCGCATCGAAGCCACGTCATTTACCTCGGCCAAGGCCATCCCCGCATTGGCCGATGCCGAGGCGGTCATGCACCGCATGCAGCGCGGCGCGGGCGTGCGCTACACCGCGCTGGTGCCGAACCTGCGCGGCCTGGAGCGCGCGTTGTCGTGCCGGCCCGATGAGCTCAACCTGGTGATGTCGGCCAGCGAGACGCATAACCGCGCCAACCTGCGCATGACGCGCGCTCAATCGCAAGCGCAATTGCTGGCAATGATCGAGGCGGCCAACGCGGCGGGTGTGCCGGTCAATGTTTCTCTGTCCACCGTGTTCGGCTGCCCCTTCGAGGGCGAGGTCGATGCCGGTGCCGTGATGGCCCTGGCCGAGTCCTTCGCCCATGCTGGCGCGGCCGGCATCACGCTGTGCGACACCACCGGCATGGCGTATCCCACGCAGGTGGCCGYGCTGTGCGAGCGTTTCCAGCAAAGCTTGCCGCAGGCGGGCCTCACCATTCACCTGCATAACACCCGCGGCATGGGCCTGGCCAACGCGCTGGCCGCCTGGCAGGCGGGCGTGACCCGCTTCGACGCCGCCGCCGGCGGTCTCGGTGGTTGCCCCTTTGCGCCCGGTGCCAGCGGCAACGTCAGCACCGAGGAACTGGTGCATATGTTCGATGCCATGGGCGTGGACACCGGCGTGGACCTGGCGCGCCTGCTCGACGTGGTGGCCGGCTTGCCCGCGCTGGTCCAGCGTGACACCGCCAGCCAGTTGCTGCGCGCCGGCACTCGCCTGCGCACGCACCAGCCGCCGGCCTGGCTGGCCGAGCATTTCGCCGGGCAGGGCTGACACCGGGCCCGCCCACAAGAATCCCGAACGACGGGTGCGCACCGCACGGCGAGGGCCGGCGGGCGCTGATCAAAAAACCAAGATCAACAAGCACCAAGCAGGAGACACTCCATGCCTCGCAATCCGGCATTTGCCATCGCACGTCCCCAATCTTCCCTGTGCGCATCCGGCGCGCGCCGCAAGATGCTCGCCGCCGTGGCTCTGGCTGCCGCCGGCCTGGCCGGCACGGCCGCATGGGCGCAGGACGGCGCCTACCCGACGCGCCCGGTCACGCTGGTGGTGTCCGCCGCCGCGGGCGGCACCACCGACCTGGCCGCGCGCATGATCGCCGAGCCCCTGTCCAAGGCCCTCGGCCAGCCGGTGGTAGTGGACAACCGCCCCGGCGGCTCGGGCGGCATTGCCGCGCAGACGGTGGCGCGCGCCAAGCCGGACGGCTACACCCTGATGGTGCAGTACTCGGGCTACCAGGTCATCTCGCCGCTGCTGATGAAGAACGCGTGGGACCCGGTGAAGGATTTCTCCCCGGTCGCCAACATCCTGTCTGCGCCGCAAGTACTGGTGGTGCGCCCGAGCCTGCCGGTGAAGACGCTCAAGGAACTGGTGGCCTATGCCAAGGCTAACCCCAACAAGCTCAACTACGCGTCGTCGGGCAACGGTTCGCTGCAGCATGTTTCCACCGAGCTGCTGAACCAGATGGCCGGCATCCAGATCACCCATGTCCCATACAAAGGCACTGGCCCGGCCATGACCGACCTGCTGGGCGGCTCGGTGGATCTCACTATCACCACGCCGCCGCCCCTGATGGGGCATATCGCGGGCGGCAAGCTGCGCGCGCTGGTGGTCACCAGCAAGCAGCGCCTGCCCAGCCTGAAGGACGTGCCCTCCGCACCGGAAGCGGGCTATCCCGATCTCGATGTGTCGTCCTGGTTCGCGATGTACGCGCCGGCTGGCACGCCTAAGCCGATCATCGACAAGCTCGCCGGC
Organism: Cupriavidus sp. 01L46; assembly: GCF_056399905.1. Classification (NCBI taxonomy): domain Bacteria; kingdom Pseudomonadati; phylum Pseudomonadota; class Betaproteobacteria; order Burkholderiales; family Burkholderiaceae; genus Cupriavidus; species Cupriavidus sp. 01L46. The sequence continues at coordinate 9,913 of NZ_JBFTSF010000133.1, read as the reverse complement.
GAGATCGAGCGCATCATGCAGACCGAGGCCTTCCGCAAGAAGGCGGAGGAGCTCGGCGCCGAGGCGAAGTTCATGGGCCCGCAGCAACTCGCGACCTATCAGCGCAACGAGCTGGTCCGCTGGGCCAAGGTCATCAAGGCCGCCGATATCCACGCGGAATGATGCCTGCGCCCGGGGCCGGCAGTAAGCCGGCCGAAAGGCGCACCCTGTATCTTCGATGCCCACACGCTGGCGCGGATGCCGGCGTGGCATAGGTGTTGATCCCGATGCGGCGCTCTGCGGCATCGGCTAGCATCGCAACTTGCCGCTACGCGGCACTACGCATGCCGTGGCACACGTGGCATGCATCAGCGCGAGAGCCGCAGTTGACGGGTAATCAGGTAGGAGAGAGAAATGTATAACAAGAAATTCTGGAAGCAGGCGCTGCTCGCGCTGGCGCTGTTCCTTGCGGGCTGGTTCACGTTTGGCGGCTACGCCCAGGCACAGGGCAAGCCCGAGAAGACCAAGGTCACCATCGCCGTGGGCGGCAAGAACCTGTTCTACTACCTGCCGCTGACCATTGCCGAGCGCCTCGGCTACTTCAAGGATGAAGGGCTCGACGTCGAGATCGTCGACTTCGCCGGCGGCGCCAAGGCGCTGCAGGCCGTGGTGGGCGGTAGCGCCGATGTGGTTTCCGGCGCCTACGAGCACACCATCAACCTGCAGGCCAAGGGCCAGCAGTACCAGGAATTCGTGCTGCAGGGCCGCGCCCCGCAGATCGTGCTGGTGGTCTCCAACAAGACCATGCCCAACTTCAAGTCGGTGGCCGACCTCAAGGGCAAGAAGATCGGCGTGACCGCGCCGGGATCCTCCACCAACATGATGGCCAACTTCGTGCTGGCAAAAGCCGGCCTGAAGGCATCGGACGTTTCCTTCATCGGTGTCGGCGCCAGCGCTGGCGCGGTGGCGGCCATGCGCTCCGGCCAGATCGACGCGATGGCCAACCTCGATCCTGTCGTGTCGATGCTGACCCAGAAGAACGAAGTGCGCATCGCCTCTGACACCCGCACGCTCAAGGACACCCAGGCTGTCTTCGGCGGCAATATGCCGTCGGGTTGCCTGTACGCGTCCACCGCCTTTATCCAGCAGAACCCGAACACCACGCAGGCCATGACCAACGCCATGGTGCGCGCGCTCAAGTGGCTGCAGAAGGCCGGCCCGTCGGACATCGTCAAGACCGTGCCGGAAAGCTATCTGCTGGGCGACCGCGCGCTGTATTTGTCCGCCTGGGAAAAGGTCAAGGAAGCCATCTCGCCGGACGGTACCATGCCGGCCGACGGTCCCAAGACCGCGCTCAACACGCTGCAACAGTTCGACCCGGACCTGAAGGGCAAGACCATCAAGCTGGAGAACACCTTCACCAACACCTTCGTGCAGAAGGCGAACGCCAAGTACAAGTAAGGCATCGCCTGCGCCCAGGGTGCCGGCGGCCCGCTGCGTGCAGCGGGCCTTTGCATTGGCGCATACCGATGCCATCCATGGCATCTGGTGCGCCGTCCTGAACCTGCTTTCCACGTCATTACTATCGCGCGGAGCCGCGGTGCCTGCATCCATCGCACCCGTTGCGTCATTCAGCACCGTATCCGCCAAGAGCCTGCCATGAGCACTCCCGCACTTTCCCTCGACAACGTCACCTGCACCTTCGTCTCCCGCGACGATCGCAGCCAGCGCTATACCGCCGTCAAGGAGACCACCCTGGACATCCAGCCCGGCGAGTTCGTCTCCGTGGTGGGGCCGACCGGCTGCGGCAAGTCCACCTTGCTGAATGTGGGGGCCGGCTTGCTGCAGCCTTCGATCGGCGAGGTACGGGTGTTCGGCGAGCCGCTGCGCGGCATCAACGCCCGCGCCGGCTACATGTTCCAGGCCGAGGCGCTGATGCCGTGGCGCAGCGCGCTCGACAACGTCATTGCCGGGCTTGAATTCCGCGGCATGGCGCGTGCCGAAGCGCAGCAGGAGGGCGAGGCCTGGCTGCGCCGCGTCGGCCTGGGCGGGTTTGGCGACCGCTACCCGCACCAGCTCTCCGGCGGCATGCGCAAGCGCGTGAGCCTGGCCCAGACGCTGATACTGGATCCGGACATCATCCTGATGGACGAGCCGTTCTCCGCGCTCGACATCCAGACCCGCCAGCTGATGGAAAACGAGGTGCTGGAGCTGTGGGCGGCCAAGCGCAAGGCAGTGCTGTTCATCACCCACGATCTTGACGAGGCCATCGCCATGAGCGACCGCGTGGTGGTGCTGTCGGCAGGTCCCGGCACGCACCCGATCGGCGAGTTCGCCATCGACCTGCCGCGTCCGCGCGACGTGGCCGAGATCCGCAACCATCCTCGCTTCATCGAGCTGCACGCGGCCATCTGGGACGTGCTGCGCGAGGAAGTGCTCAAGGGCTACGCGCAGCAGCGCAAGGTGGCCTGAGATGGCCTGGCGCGCTTCGTTCCCATTCAATCCGGTCTGATCAATCCAGTCTGATTTCAATTCGAGTTTCGATTCCCATGGCTTTCCGTCCCGACTCCAAAGGCATGCTGCGATTCTGGCAGCTGCTCGTCCTCGTTGTGATCCTCGGCGCCTGGCATGCCGCCACGCGCTCGCAGCAGGTTGCCTTCTTCTTCGGTGAGCCACTGATGGTGGCCCAGCGCATCTGGAACTGGTTCGTCATCGAGCGCGACATCTACGTCCACCTCGGCGTGACCTTGATCGAGACGCTGCTGGCCTTTGGCATCGGCACGGCCGCGGGCCTCGGCGTTGGCCTGTGGCTGGCGCTCAGCCCGCTCACCTCGGCCATCCTCGATCCCTATATCAAGGCGATGAACTCGATGCCACGCGTGATCCTGGCGCCGATCTTCGCCGTCTGGTTTGGCCTTGGCATCTGGTCCAAGGTAGCGCTGGCGGTGACGCTGGTGTTCTTCATCGTGTTCTTCAACGTCTACCAGGGCGTCAAGGAAGTCAGCCCCGTGGTGCTGGCCAACGTGCGCATGCTGGGCGCGAACCGCAAGCAGCTGYTGCGCCATGTCTACCTGCCGAGCGCGACCAGCTGGGTGTTTTCCTCGTTGCATACGTCAGTCGGCCTGGCCTTCGTGGGCGCGGTGGTGGGCGAGTACCTGGGCTCGGCGCGCGGCGTTGGCTACCTGATCCTGCAGGCCGAGGGCACCTTCGACATCAACACCGTGTTCGCGGGCATCGTGGTGCTGACCGCGGCGGCGCTGATGCTGGATACGCTGGTCGGCAACGTGGAGAAGCGGCTGATGAAGTGGCAGCCCAAGAGCGGAGAGACCGAGCGGCTGTAAGCCAGCCGTCGGGCTGGCACCCGGGCGATCGCGAGAGTGAGCCGCAACGTGGTGGAGGTTGGTTGAAATTTATTGTTTTACAATAAAAATTGTTTGTAAGACAATCATTTTCACATAAGATCACGGCTTGCTCACCGTCCGGAGTCGCCATGCATCCCCCTGTTTTCTCACGCATCGTCCGTATCGGCCGGCGCTAAGCCAGCGTGATGCCCAATGCTGACCGCGGCGCGCACGCCATGCGCCGCCGCCAGTGGCCGATCGTGGTGGCGCTGGTGCTGGTGGCGCATGGGCTCGTGCTGGGCCCGGTGCCCTGGCCGGCACGGCAGGCCTCGCTCTCGTTGCCACGGCCTGGCGAGCGGGATCAGCGGGCCATGCAGTGGGTGGCAGTGTTGCCGTCCACCAGGTTACCCACGCCCGCTGCCACCGCCAAGCCCGCTGCATCCTCCCGCAAGCCGCAGGCCTTGTCCGCGTCTCGGCCTGAGCGCGTGTCCGCAAGGCAGTCCGGCCGGGAGCCAGCCGCGGCGATGGCTTTGCCGCCCGGGGCGGGCGTACCTTTCAACAGTTCTAGCGCGGCCAGCGTGCCCATGCTGCCGCTGGCACCGATGCGCTCCGCAGATCCGGCATCTGCCACCAGTGATGCGCGGGACAATATCGCCCGTAGTCGTCAGCGGGGCGAGGCCGTCTTCGAGCGCGCCGCCTCCGACGCGGTGGCCTCGCCTGCGCAGCGGCTTGCCGCGGGCATGGCCGCGGCCGCGCAAGGCGAGGCCCTTGTCGAGTCGCAGGTGGGCACGAACCGCACTGCGCGCGTGCGCGGCGCCGCAGGGACTTACTGCTTGCGCATGAAGGACCCAAGCCTGAAGGTCGATCCGTTTCGGCAGGAGCTGGCACTGCCGGCCAATTGCCCGCCTTAGTGGTCCCGCCAACTTTGGTGCGATGCGAGCCCGGCCCCGGCGCCCGCCACCGCGGTCACCGCGAAGCGCACGCTGACGGTCAGGCCGCCGCCGGGGGTTTCCTCAAGCGCCACCGTGGCGCCATGGGCGCGCGCGATCTGGCGCACGATCGGCAGGCCCAGGCCGCTGCCAGCCTGCCCCGGGATGGATTCGCCGCGATAGAAGCGCTGGAATACCTTGTCGCGCTCGTCGTCAGCAACGCCCGGGCCGCTATCCACCACTTGCAGCAACGGCTGGTTTTCCGGACCCACCACGCGCACGGTCACCTGCGTTCCGGCGCCGCCGTAGCGGATCGCGTTATCCACGAGGTTGCCGGCCAACTCCTGCAGCAGTTCCGCTTGCCCCAGGACTTGTACCGGCGCATCGGCTTCGAAGCCCAGGTCGACCTGGGCGGCCCGCGCCACCGGTGCCCATTCGAGCGCCACGTCCCTGGCCAGCGTATCGAGGCGCAAGGGCAGCAACGCCGGCGCGTAGCCACTGTCCGGTTCCAGGCGCGATAGCGAAAGCAATTGCTGCACGCCCTTGGCGGCGTGGCGCACGGTATCGTGCAGCGGCCCCAGGTGGCGAAGGATACGGTCGCCATCGCGCTCGCGCAGCGCCAGTTCCGACTGCGCCTGCATGATGGCCAGCGGCGTCTTCAACTGGTGGGCGGCATCGGCAAAGAAGCGCTTGCGCGCCAGCAACATGCGGTGCAGGCGCGCAACGTATTGGTTGATCGCCTCGACCAGAGGCTTCATTTCGGCGGGCAGGTCCTTTTGCTCCAGCGGCGCCAGGTCGTCGGCGCCACGTTCGGCCACCGTGGCGCTGAGCCGGTGCAGCGGCCGCAGGCCGCGCCGCACGCCGAACCACACGATGCCCAGCGCCAGCGTGACCAGTATCATTTCCTGTTGCAGCGAGCCGGCCAGGATCTCGTGCGCCAGCGACTGGCGCGGCTCGATGGTCTCGCCGACCAGCACCCAGACCAGCCGCGCCTGCCCCGACGGCATGTCGCGCACCGGCAGCGGCTGCGCTGCCATGCGCACCGGCTCGCCGCGGAAAACGGCGTCGTAGAAGACGGTCTTGTAGAGCGGCTGCTTTGGCGTGGCCGGCATCGGCAGGTCGTCGTAGCCGGTCAGCGTGGCGCCGTGCTCGTCGCGAATCACGTAGTAGATCCGGCTGCCGGCCTCGGACTCGAAGATCTCCAGCGCCAGGTAAGGCACGTCGATGGCGAAGCGGCCCTCATGCAGGCGGATGCCTTCGCGCATCGATTTGAGCGAGGCTTCCAACGTGCGGTCGAACGCCACGTGGGCCGCGTCCATCGCGCGGTGATAGGTCATCCAAGCGTCCATTGCCAGCAGCGCCAGCAACGGCAGCAGCAGCCAGAGCGACAGCTGCAGGCGCAGGCTCGGGACTCTCATCGGGCGGTGGGCGTGGCCACGCTTGCTTGCGGGGAGGCATCGAGCAGATAGCCCAGCCCGCGCAGGGTCACGATGGCCACGCCGCTGCCTTCGAGCTTCTTGCGCAGGCGATGCACGTAGATTTCGATGGCGTCCGGGTTGACCGATTCATCGATGCCGAAAATCTTCTCCGACATGGCTTCCTTGTTGACGGCGCGTCCGTCGCGCAGCATCAGCACCTCGAGCACGGCGCGCTCCCGCCGGGTCAGCGCGAGGGGCTCGCCGCCCAGSACGAAGGCGCGGCTGATGCCGTCATAGCACAGCGGGCCGCATTGCAATTGCGTGCTCTCGTGACCAAAGCTGCGGCGTATCAGCGCGCGTGCGCGGGCCTCTAGTTCCGACAGGTCGAACGGCTTGGACAGGTAGTCGTCCGCACCCAGGTTGAGCCCCTTCACGCGATCCTCGACCGAGCCGTGCGCGGTCAGGATCAGCACGGGCATGGCATTGCGCCGTTGCYGCAGGCGCCGCAGCACCTCCAGGCCATCGAGCTTAGGCAGGCCCAGGTCGAGGATGACCAGCGCGTAGTCCTGGGTCGAGAGCAGGTGATCGGCCGCGCGGCCATCGTGCATGCAGTCCACGGTGAAGCCCGCCTGGCTTAGCGCCTCGACCAGGGCATTCGCCAGCATCACATTATCTTCAACGAGCAGGATTCGCATTCTCTTGGCTGGGCGGGGCGCCCGGGTGAAATCGGTAAAAGCGGGGGAGCGCCGCAACGGCGGGCTGCGCTGAGGAATACAGGTATCCGGCCCGACTTTGAAGCTAGGGAAACTCCCGACTCCGAATGCCGCGCGGCAATGAAATCCGTCGAATTTCGAAAGCGAACTGAAAGTGCACCTGCCATACCATGCGTGCCATCCCGGGGGGCTGCCCGGATATCACCACAAGAATCACAAATCACAAATCACAAGAGGAGACAGCATGAAGCTGAAATCGATCGCGCTGGCAGCAGTCGGCATGAGCCTGGCCGGTGGCGCCGCGGCGCAATCCAGCGTGACCCTGTACGGCATCATGGATGCCGGCATCGAATATGCCAGCCATGCCGGCCCGAACGGCTCGGTGCTCAAGATGACCTCGGGCGGCAAGAACACGTCGCGTTGGGGCATGCGCGGCAGCGAGGACCTTGGCGGTGGGCTCAAGGCACTGTTCCAGCTGGAGAGCGGCATCGCCATCGATACAGGCCGGCTGGATTCCGACGGCACGCTGTTCGATCGCCGCGCCATCGTTGGCTTGTCCAGCAAGTATGGCCAAGTGGTGCTGGGCCGCACCTTCACCACCACCTACGATTTCATGCTGCCGTTCGACCCGATGGGCTACGCGCCGAATTATTCGTGGGCGACCTCGGCGACCGCTACCGGCGACCGCAAGGATGGCCTGTTCTCGCGCGCGTCCAACGCGATCCGCTACGACGGCACCTTTGGCGGCGTGAAGCTGGGTGCCACGGTGGCGCTGGGTGAAGTGGCCGGCAGCTTCAAGAGCTCGTCCAAGTACGATCTCGGTGTGGGCTACAGCGCGGGCGGCTTTGCCGCGGCCGCTACCTGGGACCGCCAGAACGGCGCGGGCACCAGCACCACGCCCGCCGATGTCACGAATTACATTCAGGGCATCCACGCTGGCGCCAGCTATGACTTCGGCGACCTGAAGCTTTACGCGGGCTACCGCAACTACAAGCGGACCTTCACCACGGCGGCCGCGTCTCACCGCAGCGATATGTACTGGGGCGGCGCGTCGTATGACTTCACGCCTGCGTTCACGTTGTATGGCGCGGTCTACAAGCAGAATATCAAGGGCGGCAGCGATGCCGATCCGATCCTGTTCTCGATGCGTGCCCAGTATGCGCTGTCAAAGCGCACCACGGCTTACCTGTCGGGTGGCTATGCCAAGGCGCGCAACGGGCAGAACGTGAGCTTGTCCCGGGACTTCATCGGCTATGCAAACAACCAGGTGGGCGTGACCGCCGGCTTGCAGCATCGCTTCTGATGCGGGCAGTGATGGCTGCGTGAAACGCCGCCGAGCAAGAAAAAAGCGCCTGGTGCTACGGCCCCAGGCGCTTTTTTTGCTCTTGCACGGCGCCAGAGGCGCGCCACCTCAGGGCACGATGACGATCTTGCCGGTGACCTTGCGGGCTTCCATGTCTTTCAGGGCTTGCGGCGCCTGCTCCAGCGGATAGCGCGCGGAGATATGCGGGCGGATCTTGCCTTCCTTCATCCAGCCCAGCATCTGTGCCATGTTGGCCTGGTTGGCCTTGGGTTCGCGCCGTGCAAAGTCACCCCAGAACACGCCCACCAGCGAGGCGCCCTTGAGCAGCGCCAGGTTCAGCGGGAGCTTGGGGATTTCGCCATTGGCGAAGCCAACCACCAGGTAGCGGCCGCGCCAGCCGATCGAGCGGAACGCCGGCTCGGCGTAGACGCCGCCCACCGGGTCATAGATGACGTCGGGGCCGCGGCCATCGGTCAGCGCCTTCACGCGTTCGCGCAGGTCTTCGGTGCTGTAGTTGATCAGCGCATCGGCGCCATGGTCCTTGCAGACCGCGAGCTTTTCGTCGGTGGAGGCGGCCGCGATCACGCGCGCGCCGATGGCCTTGCCGATTTCGATGGCGGCCAGGCCCACGCCGCCGGCAGCGCCGAGCACCAGCATGGTCTGGCCCGCCTTCAGCTCACCCCGGTCGATCACCGCATGGTGCGAGGTGCCGTAGGTGAGGGTGAATGCCGCAGCGGTCTCGAAGTCGATGCCCGGTGGCATCGGCACCACGGCGGCGGCGGGGGCCTTGGCCTGCGAGGCGAAGGCGCCGTTGCCCAGGTAGGCGATAACCTTGTCGCCGGGTTTGACGTGCGTCACGCCTTCGCCCACCGCGTTGACCACGCCAGCCAGTTCCGAGCCGGGCGAGAAGGGCAGCTGCGGCTTGGCCTGGTATTTGTTTTGGATGATGAGGACGTCGGGAAAATTCACGCCAGCCGCCTTCACGTCGATGACGACTTCGCCCGCGCCGGGCACGAGGTCAGGCAGGGTTTCGAGCACCAGCGAATCAGGCGGGCCCCAGGCTTTGCAAAGTACGGCTTTCATCATGTCTCCGGTGATATGTTCGATGCCCGGCAGAAGATGGCGCAAAAGGGTGCATGCGCGATGCACGCGTGGTCCATGCCAGTTGCGCCAGGCAGGCCCGGGCAAGTGTAGCTCAAAAATAGCACGGTCGTTCTGTTACAAGCTGGCGAGCCGCCGCCGGGCACGGGTTTTGCGGCAGGATTTGCGCTGCGGACAGGCCGCTTGCGGCAGCCTTGTCAGGTACAATCCCGGCCATGCATATCCTCCTCGCAAACGATGACGGTTACCTGGCGCCGGGGCTAGCCGCGCTACATGCCGCGCTGGCGCCGCTGGCGCGCATCACGGTAATTGCGCCTGAGCAGAACCACAGCGGTGCTTCCAACTCGCTGACCTTGCAGCGGCCACTGTCCATCTATGAAGCCCGGGAGGGCGTGCAGAAGGGGTTCCGCTTCGTCAACGGCACGCCGACCGATTGCGTGCATATCGCGCTGACCGGCCTGCTCGACGAGAAACCCGACCTGGTGGTGTCCGGCATCAACCAGGGCCAGAACATGGGCGAGGACGTACTGTATTCCGGTACCGTCGCCGCCGCCATCGAGGGCTTCCTGCTTGGCATTCCCTCGATCGCTTTTTCGCAGGTGGACAAGGGCTGGACCCATCTCGACGCCGCCGCGCGCGTGGCACGCGACATTGTCGAGCGCTATATCGCCAGGCCCTCGGCCGAGCCGTTCCTGCTCAACGTCAATATTCCCAGCCTGCCGTTTGAACACATCAAGGGCTACCGTGCCACCCGGCTCGGCAAGCGCCATCCGTCCCAGCCGGTCATCACGCAGGTCAACCCGCGCGGCGATACCAACTATTGGATCGGCCCCGCCGGCGATGCGCGCGATGCGAGCGAGGGCACGGACTTCCATGCCACGGGCGAAGGCTTTGTGTCGCTGACTCCTTTGCAGCTGGACCTGACTCACCGCGGGCAGCTCGAGCAGATCAACCAGTGGCTGGCATAAGCCCTCGCCAGCGCAGTTGCCGGCCGTCATGAGTTCCGTCCCGCGTCGCCCAAAATTTCCCCTGTCGCTGGACGCGGTGGTCGAGCGCAAGCCCGCGCCGGCGCGTACCGCTGGCATGCCTGCCGTGGGCGGCGCGCGCGGCGCGGCGATGGCCGCCAAAT
>NZ_JBFTSF010000132.1:0-16365 GCF_056399905.1 Cupriavidus sp. 01L46 | reverse complement strand
CGGTTGTTGGTGGTGGAGCCGCATTCGAGATCGGCCTTGCCGTCGACGATGGCGGCGATGCGGCTGGCCGGCGTGACAGGAACGAATTCCACTTTGAGGCCTGGGAGCCGGAGCGCGCCGCGCAGGGCGTCGGCCACTCGCAGGCACAGGTCGATGGCATAGCCGTAAGGCTTGCCGTCGGCCACGAAGGAGAACGGCACCGAGCTTTCGCGGTGGGCGATACGCAGCACGCCGGTCTGTTCGATGCGCTGCAGCACCGGCGTGCCGCCGGACTGCGCGGCGGCGGGCATGGCGCCGATGCCGAGTGAAAGCGAAAGCAGGGTCGATAGCAGAAGTAGCGGCGGCAAGCGCTGCGCACGCGGATGGATCATGGAATTCCCCGTACAAAGAAAAAGGCATCAAGCGGAATTGGCGTTGGGTCGCCTCTCACCGGTTCGGACCGGTTCTTGTATTGCTGCCGTTGTGCTGCGGCTTGCGGGCCGCCGGCCATTGTTCCATGGGGGAAAGCAGCCCGGCAATCGTCACCGCGTGGGGGTGTTGCGCAGCGCGCAACAGGTGCGTGGCAGACGCATCGCAGACGCATAAGAGGCGCGCCGCAGGGAGCGTTGACGGGACTTTCCCTTACGGACTTGTACGACTAGAGCCAGCCCGGGGCGCTTGCTATGCTCCTTTCCGTGCCTTGCGAGCAGGGCACCGAGGAGAGACTCTTGGGCCCGCGTGAGCGCGGGCCCTTCTTTTTTTGTGGCGGCCGCAGGCCATGGGTTCGCGCCGCCTCCGGCGAGGGTGGGCGCCGGTGGTCTACAATGCCGGCTACCTGGCACCCCGCCGCCCGGTTGCTGTCCGACGCCGGCGCGCGGCCGCGGGATCAAGCCGCTTGAGCTACCTCCTCGAGCTGCCTCCTTGATCAGCCTCCTTTTTGCTGTCTCCTTTCGTATTGCTCCCATGGCCCTGTTTTCGATTTCCGACGCCCAGCTTGCCTTCGGGCATGTGGCCTTGCTCGACCATGCCGACTTCTCGCTGGAAGCCGGCGAGCGCGTCGGCCTGATTGGCCGCAACGGCACCGGCAAGTCGTCGCTGCTCAAGATCGTGGCCGGCTTGTCCGCGCCGGACGATGGCCTGATCGCGCGCCAGAGCGGCGTGACCTCGGCTTATGTGCCGCAAGAGCCGCAGTTCGAGGCGGGTGTGACCGTGTTCGACGCCGTGTCCCAGGGCCTGGGCAAGATCCACGACCTGCTGGTCGCCTATGAAGCGGCGCTGGCGGGGCTGGACGACAACCACGACGAGGACTCGCTGGCCGAGCTGCACCGGCTGCAATCAGATGTCGACGCCGCCGGTGCCTGGGGCTTGCGCACGCGGGTCGAAACCACGCTGGCGCAGCTCAGCCTGAGCGCCGATGTGCGCGTGGATGCGCTATCTGGCGGCATGCAAAAGCGCGTGGCGCTGGCGCAGGCCCTGGTGGCCGAACCCGACATCCTGCTGCTCGACGAACCGACCAACCACCTCGACGTGGAAGCGATCCGCTGGCTGGAAGACCTGCTGCTGGCCTTCCGCGGCAGCGTGCTGCTGATCACCCATGATCGCGCCTTCCTGGACCGCGTGGCCACCCGCATCATCGAACTCGACCGTGGCCGGCTGATTTCCTTCCCTGGCAACTTCGCCGCCTATCAGGCGCGCAAGGCCGAGCTGCTGGCCGCCGAACAGGTCGAGCAGGCCAAGTTCGACAAGCTGCTGGCGCAGGAAGAAGTCTGGATCCGCAAGGGCGTGGAAGCACGCCGCACGCGTAGCGTGGCGCGTATCCAGCGCCTGGAGACGATGCGAACCGACCGCGCGGCCCGCCGCGACGTGCAGGGCAACGTCAAGCTGGAAGTGTCGCAAGGCGAGCGCTCCGGCAAGATCGTTTCCGAGTTGACGGATGTCAGCAAGGCCTTTGGCAACAAGATGGTGGTGCGCGACTTCACCGGCACCATCATGCGCGGCGACAAGGTCGGTCTGATCGGCGCGAACGGCGCGGGCAAGACCACGCTGCTGCGCCTGATCCTGGGCGAGCTGGCGCCGGACGCCGGTACGGTCAAGAACGGCAGCAACATGCAGGTGGCGTATTTCGACCAGATGCGCACGCAGCTGGACCTGGAGCGCTCGCTGGCCGATACCATCAGCCCTGGCAGCGACTGGGTCGAGATCAATGGCCAGCGCAAGCACGTCATGAGCTATCTCAGCGATTTCCTGTTCGCGCCGGAACGCGCGCGCTCGCCGGTCAAGTCGCTGTCCGGCGGCGAGCGCAACCGCCTGCTGCTGGCGCGCCTGTTCGCGCGCCCGGCCAATGTGCTGGTGCTGGATGAGCCGACCAACGACCTCGACATCGATACGCTGGAACTGCTTGAAGAACTGCTGCAGGATTACAGCGGCACGGTGTTCCTGGTGTCCCACGACCGGGCCTTCCTGGACAACGTGGTGACCTCCACCATCGCCGCCGAAGGCGACGGACGCTGGCGCGAGTACGTGGGCGGCTACTCCGACTGGCAGGTCCAGTCGGCGCGCAGCGCGGCCATGCAGGACGCACGCGGTGGCGAGGGCAAGGCCGCCGCGGAAAGCACGAAGCCGCGCGAAGCCCGTGCGGCCAACCGCCTGGTCAAGCTGTCGTACAAGGAACAGCGCGAGCTGGACACGCTGCCGGAGCGTATCGCTTCGCTGGAAAACGAGCAGAAGGCCGTCGGCGCACAGCTGGCGGACGGCTCGCTGTATGTGAGCGACGCGGGCAAGGCCGCGCAGCTGGCGGCCCGCCACGATGAGATTGACCTGGAACTGCTGGAGGCGCTGGAGCGCTGGGAAGTGCTGGAAGCCAAGACCAAGGCCGAGGCGCAGTAAGGCCGCTACGGCTGTGGCTCCGTGGGGAGCCGCAGCCGTCGTCATCGCCGACGGCTTTGGCGCATCCTCACCCGCACCAGGCGAGCACCATGTTCGTCAGGTCCACCATGAAGGCCGGCCGCAGGTAGGCCATGAAGGCCAGCGCCAGCACCCCGGCCAGCGCCGTGAAGCCTGCTGCCCGAAGCGCGAGGCCGGCGGGGCGTGCCGTGATCATGCGGCGGCCCCTTGTGGCCGCGCGATCGCATGCTCGCGGATCGGCAGGTTGACMAGGGCGGCCACTACGCCCAGCCCGATCGCGATCATCCAGACCGTGTTGTAGGTGCCGGTCCGGTCATACAGGAAGCCACCCAGCCACGCACCCAGGAAGCTGCCGATCTGGTGCGAGAAGAACACCACGCCCGACAGCATCGACAGGTACTGCACGCCAAACACCTGCGCGATGATGCCGTTGGTCAGCGGCACCGTGGACAGCCACAGGAAACCCATCATCGCGGCGAACACCCAGGTGCTGGTGGCCGTGAGCGGCAGCAGCAGGTAGCCGGCAATCACCACGGACCGGGTGATGTAGATCAGCGAAAGCAGGAAGCGCTTGGGCACGCGCTGCCCCAACGCGCCCGCGCTATAGGTTCCGAACACATTGAACAGCCCGATCAGCGCCAGCGCCACGGTCGCGATCTTCGGGTCGGTCAGGCCCCGGTCCTTGAGGTAGGGCGCCAGATGCACGCCGATGAACACCACCTGGAAGCCGCAGACGAAGTAACCCAGCGTGAGCAACTGGAAGTTGCGGTTGCCGAACGCTTCGCGCACGGCCTGGCCAATGGTTTGCTGGAAGCCGGGCGCATGCGTCGCGCCTTGCGGCTCGCGCAGGCTGAAGGCCAGCGGCAGCATCAGGCAGGCCAGCACCGCCAGGATGAACAACGCGTTCTGCCAGCCGGCAGTCKAGATCAGCGTCTGCTCCACCGGGATCATCAGGAACTGCCCGAACGAGCCCGCGGCCGCCGCGATGCCCATGGCCCACACGCGCTTCTCGGGGCTGGCCACGCGGCCAATCACACCGTACACCACGCTGTAGGTGGTGCCGGACTGCGCAATGCCGATCAGGATGCCGGCGCCCGAGGCGAAGGCGGTGCCGGAGGTGGCCATGGCCATCACGACCAGGCCCGCCACGTACAGCGCAATGCCGACCAGCATGATGCGGAAGCCGCCGAACTTGTCGGCCAGCGCGCCCGTAAACGGCTGGGTCACGCCCCACATCAGGTTTTGCAGCGCCAGCGCGAAGGCAAAGGTCTCGCGGCTCCAGCCGTGTGTCTGCGTGATCGGCAGGTTGAACAGGCCGAAGCCGTGCCGGATACCCATCGACAAGGTGACGAGCAGGCCACCGCAAATCAATACAGTTGTGAGGGAGAGTGGTTTTCTTGGCGTGTGTTGAATCGTGTTCTGCATGGCGTCCTGCATCCTGGCTCGGTGTGCGTAGTGCTGTTTTAGTTTTGTCGGCGCGGTCCGGAACCGCCTTGGCCACGCCGGTGCGAGCGAGTGTACTCCGCATCGCGGGAGGACGTCGGGCGTCACTCCGGTGCCGCCCGCGACACCGGATGTGCCGAATTGCGCACGGCAATTGCTGGTGACGATTGGCATCAAGACGGCTACCCGCTTCCATTACAATGCAGGCTGCCCGGCCCCCCTGGCAGGCGTGCGGCAACCGCGCCCCCGCCAAGGCTGGCCGAGAATCCCACTAAGCAAGCGACTCCATGGCGAGCAAAATCAGTCAGTACAGCGAATCCTCCATCCGGGTCCTGAAGGGCCTGGAGCCGGTCAAGCAACGACCCGGCATGTACACCCGTACCGACAATCCCCTGCACATCGTGCAGGAGGTGATCGACAATGCCTCCGACGAGGCCCTGGGCGGCCACGGTTCCGAGATCATGGTCACCCTGCACCGCGACGGCAGCATCAGCGTCGAGGACGATGGCCGCGGCATCCCGGTCGGCATCCATCCCGAAGAGCAGGTCCCGGTGGTGGAAATCGTGTTCACGCGCCTGCACGCGGGCGGCAAGTTCGACAAGGGCAAGGGCGGTGCCTATGCCTTCTCGGGCGGCCTGCACGGTGTGGGTGTCTCCGTCACCAACGCGCTGTCGACCCGTCTCGACGTAACCGTATGGCGTGACGCCAACTGCTCCACGCTGACCTTCTCCGGCGGCGACGTCACCGTGCCGCTGGCCACGCGCAAGCTCGAACGCGGCGAGAAGAAGAGCGGCACGCGGGTGCAGGTCTGGCCCGATGCGAAGTATTTCGATTCGGCCGCGATCCCGATGGCCGAGCTGCAGCGGCTGCTGCGCAGCAAGGCGGTGCTGCTGCCGGGCGTCAAGGTCACGCTGCTGCAAGAGAAAAACGGCGAGCGCCAGACCTGGCAGTACGAGCAGGGCCTCAAAGGCTACCTGGTGGAAGCGCTGGCGCAGGGCAGTGGCGCCGAGCTGGTGGTGCCGATGTTCGAAGGCGAGCACTTCGCCGACCCGGACGCCAACCCGGCGGAAGATGGCTTCGCCGAGGGCGAGGGCGCTTCCTGGGTGGTGGCTTGGACCGAAGATGGCGCGCCGGTGCGCGAGTCCTACGTCAACCTGATCCCCACCCCGGCTGGCGGCACGCACGAGTCCGGCCTGCGCGAAGGCCTGTTCCAGGCGGTCAAGAGCTTTATCGAGATGCACGCGCTGCAGCCCAAGGGCGTGAAGCTGATGAGCGAAGACGTGTTCGCCCGCGCCTCGTTCGTGCTGTCCGCCAAGGTGCTGGACCCGCAGTTCCAGGGCCAGATCAAGGAGCGCCTGAACAGCCGCGACGCGGTCAAGCTGGTGTCCACCTTCAGCCGCCCCGCTCTGGAGCTGTGGCTCAACCATCACGTCGAGTACGGCAAGAAGCTCGCCGAGCTGGTGATCCGCCAGGCGCAGGCGCGCACGCGCGCGGCGCAAAAGGTGGAAAAAAAGAAGGGCTCCGGCGTGGCCGTGCTGCCCGGCAAGCTGACCGACTGCGAATCCACCGACGTCACCCGCAACGAGCTCTTCCTGGTCGAGGGCGACTCCGCCGGCGGCTCGGCCAAGATGGGGCGCGACAAGGAATTCCAGGCCATCCTGCCGCTGCGCGGCAAGGTGCTCAACACCTGGGAGACCGAGCGCGACCGCCTGTTCGCCAATAACGAGGTGCACGACATCGCGGTGGCAATCGGCGTGGACCCGCACGGCCCCAACGATGAGCCCGACCTGTCCAACCTGCGCTACGGAAAGATCTGTATCTTGTCCGACGCTGACGTGGACGGTGCGCACATCCAGGTGCTATTACTGACCTTGTTCTTCAAGCATTTCCCCAGGCTGATCGACAACGGCAACGTGTGCGTGGCCCGCCCGCCGCTTTTCCGGGTGGATGCGCCGGCACGCGGCAAGAAGCCGGCCCAGAAGCTCTATGCGCTGGACGACGGCGAGCTGGTGGCCATCCAGGACAAGCTGATGAAGGATGGCATCAAGGACGGCGGCTGGCAGATCTCGCGCTTCAAGGGCCTGGGCGAGATGAACGCCGAGCAGCTGTGGGAAACCACCATGAATCCCGACACGCGTCGCCTGTTGCCGGTGGCGCTTGGCCATTTCGACCTGCCGCAGACCGTGGGCGTGATGAATATGCTCATGGGCAAGGGCGAGGCCGCGCAGCGGCGCACCTGGCTCGAGGAGCGCGGCAACGAGGTGATCGCCGATATCTAGGCGGCACGAATCGAACCGTTCGATATCCGCATGACGCAAGGAGCCCCAATGGCTAAGACCCGACCTGGCAGCACCCGTGCACGGCAATGGATTGCCGCCGGCATGCTGCTGGCCGGCTTGGCCGGCCTGGGCTTCATGCCAGCGGCCCACGCTGCGCTGTATGGCTATATCGACGACGACGGCGTGGCGCATTTCTCCGACGAGAAGCTGGACGCGCGCTACACGCTGTTCATGAAGAACGGCGGCGAGCTCAAGAGCCCGCTGCCGTACCGTGCCGGAGCCGGTGCAGGCAGCCAGATCGACCTGGAGACGCACAAGCTTTACCGCTATGTCGTCAACCATCCCAATATCGCCACGGTCGAGCCCATGATCCGCCAGATCGCGGCGGCGCAGAATGTCGACCCGGCGCTGGTCAAGGCGGTGATGGCGGTGGAGTCCGGCTTCAACGCAGGCGCGGTCTCGCCCAAGGGCGCGATCGGGCTGATGCAGGTGATTCCCGGCACTGGCGCGCGCTTTGGCGTGAGCGCCGATGCCCAGCGCACGGTCGAGCAGAAACTGGCCGACCCGCGCACCAATATCTCGGCCGGCGTGCGCTACCTGCGCTGGCTGATGGAGCTGTTCCCCAACGACCTCGAGCTGGTGCTGGCCGCGTACAACGCGGGCGAGGGCGCGGTGCAGCGCTACAACAACAAGATTCCGCCTTTCCCCGAGACCCAGCAGTATGTCAGCACGGTGCTGCAGTTCTATCGCTTCTACCGTCCGGGCGGCGCGCCCGCGGGGGTGGGCGGGGCGGGAGTCAACCGCGTCAAGATGGTGATCGGTGGCCGCCGCAACATGCCTTGATCCCATCCCGAACCATACGACGAACCGCATAACGAACAACATGCAACCGGCGCACCGGCCAACGATGCGGTGCGCCGTCTTCTTGCCAATCCATGGAACAACAAGACATTCCGCTTGACCCAGGTTCGCCCGACAACGGAGCGGACTCGCTGACCCTGGCGCACTATGCCGAGCGCGCCTACCTCGACTACGCCATCAGCGTGGTCAAAGGCCGCGCGCTGCCGGAAGTGGCCGATGGCCAGAAGCCGGTGCAGCGCCGCATCCTGTACGCCATGCACGAGATGGGGCTGCGCTCCGACGCCAAGCCGGTCAAGTCGGCGCGCGTGGTGGGCGACGTGCTGGGTAAATTCCACCCGCACGGAGACCAGTCCGCCTATGACGCGCTGGTGCGCCTGGCGCAGGACTTCTCGCTGCGCTATCCGCTGATCGACGGCCAGGGCAACTTCGGCTCGCGCGACGGCGACGGCGCGGCGGCCATGCGCTACACCGAAGCCCGGCTCACGCCGATCGCGCGCCTGCTGCTCGACGAGATCGACCAGGGCACGGTGGACTTCATCCCCAACTACGACGGCTCGATGGAAGAGCCCAGGCTGATGCCGGCKCGCCTGCCTTTTGTGCTGCTCAACGGCGCATCGGGCATTGCCGTGGGCATGGCCACCGAGGTGCCGCCGCACAACCTGCGCGAAGTGGCGGCAGCCACCGTGGCGATGATCCGCAACCCCAACATCACGCTGGCCGAGCTGCTGGCGCTGATGCCGGGTCCGGACTATCCGGGCGGCGGCCAGATCATCTCGCCGGCGGCCGACATTGCGCAGATCTACGAGAACGGCCGCGGCAGCCTGAAGGTGCGCGCGCGCTGGATCATCGAGGACATGGCGCGCGGCCAGTGGCAACTGGTGGTGACCGAGCTGCCGCCGAGCACCTCGTCGCAGAAGGTGCTCGAAGAGATCGAGGAAATCACCAACCCGAAGGTCCGCGCGGGCAAGAAGTCGCTGACGCCAGAGCAGTTGCAGCTCAAGCAAGGCATGCTGGCGGTGCTCGACGCGGTGCGCGACGAATCCGGCAAGAACGCGCCGGTGCGGCTGGTGTTCGAGCCCAAGAGCAAGAACATCGAGCAGCAGGAATTCATCCAGACGCTGCTGGCGCACACCAGCCTGGAGTCCGGCGCCTCGATCAACCTGGTGATGATCGGCACCGATGGCCGCCCCCGCCAGAAGGGCCTGGCCGACATCCTGCGCGAGTGGATCGCCTTCCGCTTCGCCACCGTCACCCGCCGCACGCGCCATCGCCTGGGCAAGGTCGAAGACCGCATCCACATTCTCGAAGGCCGGATGCTGGTGCTGCTCAATATCGACGAGGTGATCCGCATCATCCGCGAGAGCGATGAGCCCAAGCCGGCGCTGATGCAGGCCTTCGGCCTGTCGGACCGCCAGGCCGAGGACATCCTTGAAATCCGCCTGCGCCAGTTGGCCAGGCTGGAAGCGCTGCGCATCGAGCAGGAGTTGAAGAGCCTGCGCGACGAGCAGGCCGAGCTGGATGTGCTGCTCAAGTCCGAGACCATGATGCGCCGGCGCATCATCAAGGAGATCGAGACCGACGCCAAGCAATACAGCCCGGAAGACAAGGATCCGCGCCGCACGCTGATCCAGGAAGAGCGTCGCGCCAACGCCGAGGTGCGCGTGGTCGACGAGCCCGTCACCGTGGTGGTCTCCCAGAAGGGCTGGGTGCGCACGCGCCAGGGCCACGGCCATGACGCGCAGCAGTTCACCTTCAAGGCGGGCGACGCGCTGTATGGCACCTTCGAGTGCCGCAGCGTGGACGTGATGCTGGTGTTCGGCACCAATGGCCGCGCCTACACGGTGCCGGTGGCCGGCTTGCCGGGCGGGCGCGGCGACGGCGTGCCCGTGACCACGCTGATCGAGCTGCAGCCCGGCAGCCAGATCGCCCACACCTTTGCCGGCGGCGTCGACCAGCGCTTGCTGATCGCCACGCGCGGCGGCAATGGCTTCCAGACCAAGGTCGGCGACATGGTCAGCCGGCAGAAGGGCGGTCGCGCCTACCTGACGCTGGACGAGGGCGATGCGCCGCTGTTGCCCGCGCCGATCGGCGAGGATGCCACGCACGTGGCCTGCCTGTCGGCCAACGGCCGCATGCTGCTGGTTGCGCTCGACGAGATCAAGTCGCTCTCGGCCGGTGGCCGCGGCGTGATCCTGATGGAGCTGGAACCCAAGGAGACGCTGCAGCAGGCGATTGCCGTCGGCGCCCCGGGGCTGGTGGTGTCCGGTGCCGGACGCGGCGGCAAGCCGAGCTCGCAGAAGCTCTACGGCCAGCTGCTGCTGCCTTACGTGGGCAAGCGCGCCCGCAAGGGCCGCGCGCTGGATCTCAAGCTCAAGGAGCCGAGCATCGAGCCGGTACGGATCGTGCCTCCGGCGAGCGGCAACTAAGCCGCGCCAACCCGAACTGGCCCTGCGCGACAATGCGCGGGGCCTTTTTTCTTTCCCGGCATGCCGGACCGCCCCGGCGGCCATGCCTCTCCCGTTACAAGCGATGCCAGTTACTCCCTCTCCCGCCGGCGACGATCTGATGGTAGCGCTAGCACCCCCACCCACGCCGCGGCGCCTGTTTATCGAATTCGCCCGCATGGGGCTGTCCGGCTTCGGCGGCGTGCTGCCCTTCGTGCGGCGCGCCGTGGTCGAGCGCAACCGCTGGCTGGGCGACCGCGATTTTGTCGAACTGCTCAGCCTCGGGCAGGTGCTGCCCGGCCCCAACGTGATCAACCTCGCGCTGATGCTGGGCTTGCGCTTTGCCGGGCTTCGCGGCGCGCTGGCGGCCTTTGCGGGGCTGGTGATGGTGCCGATGGTGGGCGTGCTGGCGCTGATGCTGCTGTACGAGCACTACCGCGACGTGGCGGCGGTGCAGCGCATGCTCACGGGCATGACGGCGGTGTCGGCGGGCCTGGTGCTGTCGACTGGCTTCAAGCTGGCGCAGAGCCAGCCGCGCACCGCGCGCGGGTTGATGATCGGCGGCGCGGCGTTTGCCGGCATCGGGCTGTTGCGCTGGCCGCTGGTGCCGGTGATGGCGGTGCTGGTGCCGATGGGGCTGGTGCTGGAGTGGCGCAGCGAGCAGCTTGCGCGGCGCGCGCAGGCGCCGGCTGCTATCGAGGTGCCGTCCATGCCGCTCATGTCATCCAGCGATGACGGCATCGATCCCGTGCCGCCCATGCGGCCTGTACCCGGGGAGCCGCGGCAATGAGTTCACCGAACGTGCTTTCCAGCCTGCTCACGCATTTCCTGATGCTGTCGTTCCTCGCCATCGGCGGAGCCAGTACCACCATCCCCGACATGCATCGCTTCCTGGTGGAGTCCAACGCCTGGATGAGCGACGCGCAGTTCTCCGCCATGTACGCCATCTCGCAGGCCGCGCCAGGGCCGAACATCCTGTTCGTTGCCTTGTTCGGCTGGCAGGTGGCGGGTCTGGCCGGCGCCATCGTCGGCATGATCGGCATCTGCGGGCCGTCCAGCGTGATCGCGCTCGGCTTCGAGTATTTCGCCGGCCGCTCGCCGCAGGCAAGGTGGCCCGGCCTGATCCGGCGCGGCCTGGCCACGTTGACCATCGGCCTGCTGTTTTCCACCGGCTGGATCCTTGCCGCGAGCGTGGATCACCGCTGGACCGCCGTGGCGGTGACGGTGGTCACTATCGTGCTGATGCTGAAGACGAAGGTGCATCCGCTGGTGCTGGTGGGGTTGGGGGCCGGGGCGGGGGTAATGGGGTTGGTTTGAGGATGTGGTTGTTGGTTGTTGGGGCCAAGAGCCTCCATGCTCGGGTCTTTCGCTGTTTTTTTGAGCGGCGATGGTTTTTGGACCCAAGGGCCGTACGACATCCCCCTGCGGGGGCTGCCGGTCACTTTTCTTTGACCGGCAAAGAAAACTAACGAAAAGAAAGCCGCCCTGCCGGGAGCAGAGCAATCAGGCTCATGTGGGGCAGTGGTTGCGTCGTACGGCCCGGAGTGTTGGTTGGCGTGTCCAACCGGCCCGAAGGACATCGCTATTGCATGACCCAATGGTCACGTCGTAGCGCCCCTCATCGCTTTGCTCGGTGAGCGTTCGACCATCTGCCGTTCGCGGTGCGGAGCGCCACGATCCTGCCTGCTTTGGTGGTTTCGTGGTTTTGTCTCTGGCGGCTGGCACCGGGGTATTTGATGCCCTGCCGTACCGGCGCGGGCGGCACCTTGCTATCGCCCCCTCTGGTTTCGTGGTGGGCACCGTGGCCCGTCCGCGAGGGCCGCGCCCGCATCTCACGGTGCTTGCCCTCCGAGACAAAACCACGAAACCAGCCACACCCGAAACGGCGCAGCACTTCACCCCGCGAACGGCAGATGTGGGAAYGGTCACCGCAWRCGAGGTCAGGGGCCGCACGACGTAACCCATAGGTCATGCAGTTGCGATGTCCTTCGGGCCGGTAGGATTCGCCGGCCAACACTCCGGGCCGTACGACGGAACCACCGAGGCTGAACAGCCTWACTGCTCTGCTCCCGGCAGGGCGGCTTTCTTTTCGTTAGTTTTCTTTGCCGGYCAAAGAAAAGTGACCGGCAGCCCCCGCAGGGGGATGTCGTATGGCCCTTGGGTGCAAAAGCCAACGCCGCAGCAAAACCAACCAAGAACGCCAGCCAACCAACCCAGCCCAGCCCCCCTCCAACAAGTTAAGCAACCACTTACCACCCCCTCCCACTCCCCCTATAATGCCCAATTCCCCCTAAGGGCTCGCCGCCCCCCTGCGGCTGCCATCCCCCCAGCCTTCAGCTATGACCTTCCGACCGCCCCAGGCCCTGCTGCGTCCCTGGCATCGTTTTGCCCCGGCCGAGCGGGCTGGCTTTATCGAGGGGGCGCGCTATTTCGCGCCGTCCCTGCCTGCCGTGTTCTCCTGGGGCCTGGTGACGGGCGTGGCCATGAGCAAGTCGGTGATGAACGTGCCCGAGGCGATCGGCATGTCCTTGCTGGTCTATGCGGGCTCGGCACAGTTGTCCGTGCTGCCGCTGTTTGCGGCGGGCCTGCCGTTGTGGACGGTGTGGCTGACCGCCGCCATCGTCAACCTGCGCTTCGTGATCTTCAGCGCGGGGCTGCAGCCGCATTTCAGCTACCTGCCGCTGTGGCGCCGCACGCTGCTGGGGTCGTTCAACGGCGACCTGCATTTCGTCTACTTCATGCAGCGCTATGCCACGCCAGGCCATGAGCCGGGCAAGGAAGGGTACTTCTGGGGCATGGCGCTGACCAATTTCGCCATGTGGCAGGTCTCGTCGATCATCGGCATCGTGCTGGCCAGCGCGTTCCCGGACAGCTGGGGCCTGGGGCTGGCCGGCACGCTGGCGCTGATTCCCGTGATGGTCACGACCATCCGCTCGCGCTCCACGCTGCTGGCGGTGGCGGTGGCTTCCGCGCTGGCGCTGCTGTGCTTCGACCTGCCTTACCGGCTCGGCCTGGTGGCGGCGGTGGTGGGGGCGATCGCGGCGGGCATGGCCAGCGACGAACTGGCCGCCCGCGCGACCTTGCGGGGCATCCGCCGCCGCAAGGCCGGGCATGCGCCCGCGCAGGCAGCGGCTCCGGCGGCTCCGGTGGCAGAGGACCGGGCATGAGCCATCTCGAGATCTGGATCGCGCTGGTCGGCATGGCGCTGGTGACCATCGTCACGCGTGCGCTGTTCCTGATGGCGGGCGAGCGCGTGACGGTGCCAGACCGCATCCAGCGCGCGTTGCGCTACGCGCCGGCGGCGGCGCTGGCGGCCATCATCCTGCCCGACCTGATGACSTGGCAGGGSCATTTCACSCTKGCCCCGRGCAACTACAAGCTGGTGGCCGGCGCGGTGGCGCTGGTGTTCTACCTGGCGACGCGGCGCATGGTGGGCATGATCGTGGCGGGCATGGCGGTCTATACCGCCATGCGGCTGCTTGGCTGAGCCGGGGMCGGGCGAGCGCCGGGCCCCGAAGGCATGATCCGCTAGGCCGTGTCGCCAGCGGCGCTCGGCCCCTGCGGCCCGGGGCCKAGCGCCGTGCCCAGCTGGGTCAGCATCCGCGTCAGGCGGGCCTGCGTGCTGGCGCCGGTCTTGAGGAATACCGCTTTGAGCTGGCTGCGCGCGGTTTCGTGGCGCACGTGCAGGCGCTCGCTGGCTTCGGGCAAGCCCATGCCGGTGGCCAGCAGGCTTGCCAGGCGGATCTCGGCGGGCGTCAGTCCATAGACTTCGCGCAGCAGTTGCGGCAGTTCCGCCGGCGCCTGCGCGTCTTCATGGATCACCACCAGCGCGGCGGGTTGCTGCCAGGGCAGCGCAAAGAGGTGGGATGGCGGCAGCGGCAGCACGATCAGCTGCGCGCAGGCGCCGTTGCCGTGGCGGGCGATTGCCGCCTGCGCCGGTACCGTGCTGCGCGGCGCGCAGGCGGCAGTCACCATGTCGGCCAGCGAGCGCGACAATTGCCACTCGCCGGTCTTGCCGGCGGGGGCCAGCCGCCGCACCCAGCGCTCGCCGATGCCATTGCTCAGCAGCACGCGCCGCTCGGGCGAGAAGGCGATCACGCCGAACGACAGGCGCTCCAGGATCCGCCCCGACAGCTGCGCCAGCGTCGACAGCCCGATGGTGCGGTCGCGCATGGCTATGGCGCTGCGCATGTGAGGCAGCGCCCAGTCCAGCGCGCTGACATCCGCCGGCGTGAAATTGCCTTGGGAGAACGAGCGCTGCAGCGCGAAATACACCTCGTAGTGGGGCTTTCGCTCGACCAGGCAGGCTGCGTAGGAGCACAGGCCGAAGCGGTGAAAGAACTCCCGGTAGAAGGGGCTGCGCTGCATCGCGCCTTCGCCGAAATCGCGCGCGTCGATGTACCACTCCCCGGGGGAGAGGTTATGGGCAAACAGCTTGCCCGGATCCAGCGTGTGGAATTCCTTCTCGTAGGCGCTGAACAGCTCCTGCACCGGGCGCACGACCTCGTTGACCGTCATCAGGTCGCGATCGGTGTCGCGCACGATCATCGATGCGTGCGCGCTGCCTACGATGTTGCTCAAGGTGTGCAGGCTTTGCTGCCAGGCCTGCGCGTCAAGAATCCCTTCATACAAGCCACGGATTGCCCGGTGCATGTCTTCGTTCATGATTACCCCTGCCTTCGCGACAACGGCGCTAGCCGCGTGGCGCCGACGCCGCTTCCCGTAAGCGCGTCCGGCACCAGTGCCTTGGGTCCCGTCTGAGGCGGGCCTCTGGCTATGTTCTTGCGTGCTTATCTTGTGCCAACTTATGCATATGTTGCGCGCTTTGGCAGCAGCGTACGAGACGCAATGCAATTGTCGCACCCCACATTCAGGGGGTACGTTGCAAGGATGCGGCACGCTGCTCGCCGCATGTGGCGAACGGAGCACCCGTTGGTGGATGCATCCGGGGCGCAATCCCGCAAAATGGCCCTTGCGATCAGGTAAAATGCCGATTTTCCCCGATTTTCGCTCTCCAGCCACCGCCATGACCTCTGTCCTGCGTCTTTCCGATCTCATCTCCCAAGGCAAAATTGCCGGCAAGCGGGTTTTTATCCGCGCCGACCTGAACGTGCCGCAGGATGACGCCGGCCAAATCACCGAAGATACCCGCATCCGCGCCTCCGTGCCGGCCATCGAGGCTTGCCTGCAGGCAGGCGCCGCCGTGATGGTGACGTCGCACCTGGGCCGCCCGACCGAAGGCGAGTTCAAGCCCGAGGATTCGCTGGCGCCCGTGGCCACGCGCCTGGCCGAGTTGCTCGGCAAGCCGGTCAAGCTGGTGCAGAACTGGGTCGACGGCAACGGCGAAGTGAGCACGGTCAAGCCCGGCGAAGTGGTGCTGCTGGAAAACTGCCGCGTCAACAAGGGCGAAAAGAAGAACAGCGACGAACTGGCGCAGAAGATGGCCWAGCTGTGCGACGTCTACGTGAACGATGCCTTCGGCACCGCGCACCGCGCCGAAGCCACCACCCACGGCATCGCCAAGTACGCCCCCATCGCCTGCGCCGGCCCGCTGCTGGCCGCCGAGATCGATGCGCTGGGCAAGGCCCTGGGCCAGCCGGCGCGTCCGCTGGTGGCAATCGTTGCCGGCTCCAAGGTATCCACCAAGCTGACCATCCTCAAGACGCTGGCCGGCAAGGTCGACAACCTGATCGTCGGCGGCGGCATCGCCAATACCTTCATGCTGGCTGCCGGCCTGAAGATCGGCAAGTCGCTGGCCGAGGCTGACCTGGTGGCCGATGCGCGCACCATCATCGATCTCATGGCCGCGCGCGGCGCCTCGGTGCCCATCCCCGTGGACGTGGTGTGCGCCAAGGCATTCAGCGCCACCGCTGTTGCCACTGTCAAGGACGCGAAGGACGTGGCCGACGACGACATGATCCTCGACATCGGCCCAAAGACCGCGCAGATGCTGGCGGACCAGCTCAAGCTGGCCGGCACCATCGTGTGGAACGGCCCGGTCGGCGTGTTCGAGTTCGACCAGTTCAGCAATGGCACCAAGGTGCTGGCGCAAGCCATCGCCGAGTCCAAGGCGTTCTCGATCGCCGGTGGCGGCGACACGCTGGCGGCCATCGCCAAATATGGCATCGCTGACCAGGTGGGCTACATCTCCACCGGCGGCGGCGCCTTCCTGGAATTCCTGGAGGGCAAGACGCTGCCCGCGTTCGAGGTGCTGGAACAGCGCGCCGCGGGCTGATCGATCTTGCCGAGTTGTTTCTGCGGCAGCCCAGCCATGCCGTTGCGCATGGCCGGGCTGCCGTGTTTGCTTGCGGTGTGCCGCTGCCTTACCTGCGCTGGCCCTCGATAAGGAAAATCAGTTCATGACCCGTTCCACCAAGATCGTCGCTACCATCGGCCCCGCTTCCAGCACGCTGGAAATCCTGACGCGCATGATCGCGGCCGGGGTCGACGTGGTG
>NZ_JBFTSF010000131.1:0-16402 GCF_056399905.1 Cupriavidus sp. 01L46 | reverse complement strand
CCGCCACCAAGGCCGCACAGCAAGCCAGCGCCACGGCTCGCACCGCGACCAAGAAGACCACCACCGCCGCCTAATCCGCGATGGCAGGAAACGGACCGGCTTCGGCCGGTTCGTTGGCAAAGCGCGCCTGGCATGGCCAGCGCATTTTGCCAACGAAGGCAGCACGGAAGGCTACCTAAGCCGCCCTGCCCTCCTACGGTGTCTCCTCGGTATCTGGTTTCCATGTATTCCAATATCGATTCATTCCCGGCCATGCGCCGGGATTTTTTTGCCCGCGACACATTGGCAAGCAGACACTCGGACATTCGGACACACGCCCTCCCCTCTGCAAGCAAGCTTTGATCGGCGCAGCCGCAAGCGTATGCGGCAAAAAATCTGGCGGTTAATTGCGAATCAAGGCGTAAAAAGGCCCGCCATGCGGCGGGCCTCTCTAGCGTCGGCTAGCGTCTAGCGTCTAGCGTCTAGCGTCTAGCGTCTAGCGTCTAGCGCTTAACGCTTGCGCGGCGGCGGCACATCCGTACAGACGCCTTCGTAGATCTCGGCTGCCATGCCGATGGATTCGCCCAGCGTCGGGTGCGGGTGGATGGTCTTGCCGATATCCACCGCATCGGCACCCATCTCGACTGCCAGGCAGACTTCGCTGATCAGGTCGCCGGCATGCATGCCCACGATGCCGCCGCCGATGATCCGGTGGGTTTCCTCGTCGAAGATCAGCTTGGTAAAGCCTTCGTCGCGGCCATTGGCGATAGCACGGCCGGAAGCCGCCCACGGGAACACGCTCTTGCTGTACTTGATCCCCTGCGCCTTGCACTGGTCTTCGGTCACGCCGGCCCAGGCCACTTCCGGATCGGTGTAGGCCACCGACGGGATCTGCTTGACATCAAAGTAGGCCTTCTCGCCGTGCGCGGCCTCCGCTGCCACGTGCGCTTCGTGCACCGCCTTGTGGGCCAGCATGGGCTGGCCGACGATGTCGCCGATAGCGAAGATGTGCGGCACATTGGTGCGCATCTGCTTGTCGACGTCGATAAAGCCGCGATCCGTGACCGCCACGCCCGCCTTCTCCGCGCCAATGCGCTTGCCGTTGGGCACGCGGCCCACCGACACCAGCACCAGGTCGTAGCGTTGCGGCTCGGCCGGCGCCTGCTCGCCTTCGAACTTGACGTAGATGCCGTCCGGCTTCGCTTCCACGCCGACCGTCTTGGTCTTGAGCATGACCTTGTCGAAGCGCTTCTTGTTCATCTTGTCCCAGACCTTGACCAGGTCGCGGTCGGCGCCTTGCATCAGGCCATCGAGCATTTCCACCACGTCGATGTTGGCGCCCAGCGTGCTGTACACCGTGGCCATTTCCAGCCCGATGATGCCGCCGCCGATGACCAGCATCTTGTTGGGCACTTCCGGCAGTTCCAGCGCGCCGGTGGAATCGACGATGCGCGGGTCCTCGGGGATGAACGGCAGCTTGACCGCCTGGCTGCCGGCGGCGATGACGGCTTTTTCGAAGCGGATMACCGTCTTCTTGCCCGTCGTCGCCTTGGCGCCGCCTTCGGTTTCCTGCACCTCGAGGTGATGCGGGTCGAGGAAGGTGCCAATACCACGCACGACCTGTACCTTGCGGGCCTTGGCCATGCCGGCCAGGCCGCCGGTCAGCTTGCCGACCACGGTTTCCTTGTAGTGGCGCAGCCCGTCGAGGTCGATCTTGGCCTCGCCGAACAGGATGCCGTGGGCCGCCAGGGCCTTGGCTTCGTCGATCACAGCGGCGTTGTGCAGCAGCGCCTTGGAGGGGATGCAGCCCACGTTCAGGCAGACGCCGCCGAGCGTGCTGTAGCGTTCGACCAGCACGGTGTTCATGCCGAGATCGGCGCTGCGGAAGGCGGCCGAGTAGCCACCAGGGCCAGCGCCGAGCACCAGCATGTCGCAGGTAATGTCCGCGCTGCCCGCATGCGTGGCGGCCGCGGGAGCCGCAGCCGGAGCCGGCGCGGATACCTGCGCAGGTGCGGGCGCAGGGACCGGCGCGGCCGCCGGCTTGGCCGCGGCTTCGCTCTCCAGCGTGCAGATGACGGCGCCCTTGGCGACCTTGTCACCCACCTTGACACGCACCTCCACCACCTTGCCGGCGGCGGACGACGGCACATCCATGCTGGCCTTGTCGGACTCGAGCACGATCAGCGACTGCTCCTGCTCGACCGTATCGCCGGCCTTGACCAGTACCTCGATGACTTCCACCGCGTCGAAATCGCCGATATCCGGCACCTGGACTTCGATCACACTCATGTTTTTGCTCCTCAAGAACGCACTCCGCTTCAGTTGCGGGGCGCGCCATCGTTATTGGTTGCTCCGTCGCCGGCCATGTCAGCCAGTTGCACCACCTGCACCTCGACCGGGCCTGCCGAACTCTTGTCGAACTCCACCCCTGCATCCACCCCGATCCGCGCAATCTCGCGGGCGGTCAGGCCCGGCTGGTCGTAGACCGCATGCATGGCGCCCAACGCGTAGTTGCGCCCCGAGCCAATGCCCCAGAAGCGATCGAACGAGAAGACTTCGCGGTACGAATACACGCCGAAGATCCCGGCCGGATTGGCAATCAGGCAGACGATCTGCGAGGACTCGTAAGGATCGTCCTCGTCCTCCTTGGTGTTGATGAAATACTCGTTCTTGAGTTTTTCATGCACCTTGAGGAAGGTCCGGAAGACGTCATCGCGCGAACCCAGCCGGCATTCCTCTCCCAGCCCGGCCAACAGGCTGCGCATGACCGGGAAATGCGCGGTGGTACCGGCGAGCGCCACGAAGCTGTCACCCACCGGGAACACCTTCTGGTTGCGCTCGTAGGCACGCGTGAGCCGGGTGTCGCCAAACGTCACCAGCGCGTCGGCGGCAATCGCCACTTCGCCGGCCTTCTTGACGACAACGCAGGTAGTCATGGGCTCGCTTCCTGTTTGCAGGTTGCAGACGTTGCAGGCAAAGGCGCGCATGGCCGCGAGGCCGGSCGCGCCCTACCCGTCTTACAGCAGGATGCGGCGGAAATCGGCCAGCAACTGGCCGAAATAGGTGTTGAAGCGAGCCGCTTCCRCACCGTCGATGACGCGGTGATCCCACGACAGCGACAGCGGCAGCGTCAGGCGTGGCACGAACTGCTTACCATCCCACACCGGCTTCTGGTACGACTTGCACACGCCCATGATGGCCACTTCCGGCGCGTTGATGATCGGCGTGAAATACGTGCCACCGATGCCGCCCAGCGAGGAGATCGAGAAGCAGCCACCTTGCATCTGGTCCGGCTTGAGCTTGCCGTCGCGCGCCAGCTTGGCCAGTTCGTTCATTTCCTGGCCGATCTCGATCACGCCCTTCTTGTCGGCGTTCTTGATCACCGGCACAACCAGCCCGTTCGGCGTGTCAGCGGCGAAACCGATGTTGAAATACTGCTTCAGCACCAGGTTCTCGCCATCGAGCGAAGCGTTGAAATTCGGGAACTTCTTCAGCGCGGCGACGGCGGCCTTGATCATGAAGGCCAGCATGGTGACCTTGACGCCTTGCTTCTCGTATTCCTTGTTGAGCTGCACGCGGAAGGCTTCCAGCTCGGTGATGTCGGCCTCGTCGTGATTGGTGACGTGGGGAATCATCACCCAGTTGCGATGCAGGTTCGCGCCCGAGAGCTTCTTGATGCGCGACAGCGGCTTGCTTTCGACCTCGCCGAAACGGGTGAAATCCACCTTCGGCCACGGCAGCAGGTTCAGCTCGCCGCCACCAGCGGGGGCAGCGGCCGCCTTTGCCGGGGCTGCGGCATGACCGCTCATCACGCCCTTGACGTAGGCCTGCACGTCGTCCTGGGTGATCCGTCCCTTGGGGCCGGTGCCCGGCACGCGCGACACATCCACGCCCAGCTCGCGCGCGAACTTGCGCACGGAGGGGCTGGCATGGGCTGCGGTGCCGGTCACGCCGGCTACCGGAGCAGCCGCGGCAGGCGCGGCAGGCGCGGCAGAGGGGACCGGGACCGGGGCCGGTGCGCTRGCTGCGGGAGCGGGAGCCGCAGCAGCAGCAACAGCAGCCGGGGCAGCAGCGGCAGGCGCGCTGGCCGGAGCACCGGCGGCGCCTTCGAGAATCAGGATCAGCGTGCCTTCGGCGACGTTGTCACCGACCTTGATCCGGACTTCCTTGACCACGCCGGCGGCCGGCGACGGCACGTCCATGGTGGCCTTGTCCGATTCCAGCGTCACCAGCGCGTCTTCGGCGTTGATGGTGTCGCCCGGCTTGACGTGGACTTCGATCACGGGGACCGAGTCGTAGTCGCCGATGTCCGGCACCTTGACCTCGACCGGGCCGCCGGCAGCAGCCGACGCGGGAGCGCTGGCGGCAGCCGGGGCCGGAGCCGGCGTCGGGGCGGGAGCCGGCGCCGGCGCGGCGGCTGCGGGAGCCGGTGCGGCTGCGGCCGGGGCGGGCGCGGTGGCAGCCGCACCAGCGGGCTCCAGCATCACCAGCACGGTGCCTTCGGCGACGTTGTCGCCAATCTTGATCCTGACTTCCTTGACGGTGCCACCCTGGGGCGAGGGCACGTCCATCGTGGCCTTGTCCGATTCCAGCGTCACCAGCGCGTCTTCCGCGTTGATGGTGTCGCCCGGTTTCACGTGCACTTCGATGACGGGAACGGCGTCGTAATCGCCGATATCCGGCACCTTGATTTCAATCGCTTGACTCATTCAGTGTCTCCTGGGCAGGCCGGCGCGCACGACAAACACGAGCGTGTGAGGTTACCCTCACCGCCGTGATCTGTCACGCCGCCGCGCCGCAAGGCGCCGGGCATCAGCCCGGCGCCCGCGCACGCGGCATTGCCGCTCCTGCGGGGGTTCGTGCAGCCGGCCTGCTTAGACCGACATCGGGTTCGGCTTGTTGGGGTCGAGGTTGTACTTCTTGATGGCTTCGGCCACCTTGTCGCGACCGATGGCACCTTCGTCAGCCAGCGCCTTCAGTGCAGCCAGCGTCACCCAGTGACGGTCCACCTCGAAGAAATGACGCAGCTTCTCGCGGGTGTCCGAGCGGCCGAAACCGTCGGTGCCCAGCACCACGAAACGGCGCGGCACGAAGGGACGGATCTGGTCGGCGAAGGCGCGCACGTAGTCGGTCGAGGCGATCACCGGGCCGCGCACCGACTTGAGGCTCTTGGTCACGTGCGACTCGCGTTGCGGCTCGCTCGGGTGCAGCAGGTTCCAGCGCTCCACGTCGTGGCCTTCGCGGGCCAGCTCGGTAAAGCTCGGGCAGCCCCACAGGTCGGATTCGACGCCCCAGTCCTTCTTG
Source organism: Cupriavidus sp. 01L46 (assembly GCF_056399905.1). Lineage (NCBI taxonomy): Bacteria > Pseudomonadati > Pseudomonadota > Betaproteobacteria > Burkholderiales > Burkholderiaceae > Cupriavidus > Cupriavidus sp. 01L46. The sequence goes on along the minus strand of NZ_JBFTSF010000131.1, from coordinate 11,119 downwards.
AGCAGGTCGGCGGCGGCGATCACTTCGCGGAAGATCGTGCCCGAACCCAGCAGCTGCACGCGCGGCGCGTTGCTGTTTTCCACGCCCTTCTTGAACTGGTACATGCCCTTGACGATGTCGCCCTCCACGCCAGCCGGCATTTCCGGATGTTCGTAGTTCTCGTTCATCACCGTCAGGTAGTAGTACACGTCTTCCTGCTCGGCGTACATGCGGCGCAGGCCGTCCTGCATGACCACCGCCAGCTCGTACTGGAAGGTCGGGTCATACGAGATGCAGTTCGGGATCGCGGCGTGGAACACGTGCGAGTGGCCGTCTTCGTGCTGCAGGCCTTCGCCGTTGAGCGTGGTGCGGCCCGAGGTACCGCCCAGCAGGAAGCCGCGCGAGCGCATGTCGGCGGCCGCCCAGCACAGGTCGCCGATACGCTGGATGCCAAACATCGAGTAGTAGATGTAGAACGGGATCATCTGGATGCCGTGCGTCGAGTACGACGTGGCGGCAGCGATCCAGTCGCACATGGCGCCGGCTTCGTTAATGCCTTCCTGCAGCACCTGGCCAGTCTGCGATTCCTTGTAGAACATCAGCTGGTCGTGGTCTTCCGGCACGTACTTCTGGCCTTGCTGGTTCCAGATGCCGATCTGGCGGAACAAGCCTTCCATGCCGAAGGTGCGCGACTCGTCAGGCACGATGGGCACCACGTGCTTGCCGATCTGCTTGTCCTTGAGCAGCGTGTTCAGGATCCGTACGAAGGCCATGGTGGTGGACACTTCACGGCCTTCGCTGGTGGCCTTGAGCAGCGCGTCGAAGGCGGACAGCTCAGGCACCTTCAGGGCTTCTGCCTTCTGGCGGCGGGCAGGCAGGTAGCCGCCCAGGTCCATGCGGCGGGCGCGCATGTATTCCAGTTCCTTCGAGCCTTCCTCGAAGGTGATGTACGGCACTTCCTCGATCTTGTCATCGGCGACCGGGATGTTGAACTGGTCGCGGAAGCGGCGGATCGCGTCCACCGGCATCTTCTTTTGCTGGTGGCTGATGTTCATGGCCTGGCCGGCATCGCCCATGCCATAGCCCTTGATGGTCTTGGCCAGGATCAGCGTGGGCTGGCCCTTGTGTTCGTTGGCGGCGCTGTAGGCGGCGTAGATCTTGTGCGGGTCGTGGCCGCCACGGTTCAGGCGCCAGATGTCCTCGTCGGACCAGTCGGCCACCATCGCCTTGAGCTCAGGGGTATTGAAGAAGAACTCGCGCACGTAGGCGCCGTCCTTGGCCTTGAAGGTCTGGTACTCGCCGTCCACGCAATCCATCATGCGCTTCATCAGCAGGCCCTTGTGGTCGCGTGCCAGCAGCTGGTCCCAGCGGCTGCCCCACACCACCTTGATCACGTTCCAGCCGGCGCCGCGGAACTCGGATTCGAGTTCCTGGATGATCTTGCCATTGCCGCGCACCGGACCATCCAGGCGCTGCAGGTTGCAGTTGATCACGAACACCAGGTTGTCCAGCTTCTCGCGCCCGGCCATGCCGATCGCGCCCAGCGATTCCGGCTCGTCGGTCTCGCCGTCGCCCAGGAACGCCCAGACCTTGCGGCCTTCGGTCTGCACCAGGCCGCGGCTGTGCAGGTACTTCATGAAGCGGGCCTGGTAGATGGCCATGATCGGGCCCAGGCCCATCGACACCGTCGGGAATTGCCAGAAGTCCGGCATCAGCCACGGGTGCGGGTAGGACGAGATGCCCTTGCCGTCGACTTCCTGGCGGAAGCTGTCGAGCTGTTCCGTGCTCAGGCGGCCGAGCAGGAAGGCGCGCGAATACACGCCCGGTGCCGAGTGGCCCTGCACGAACACCAGGTCGCCGCCGTGTTTTTCGGACGGGGCGTGCCAGAAGTGGTTGTAGCCGACGTCATACAGCGTGGCCGCCGAGGCAAACGAGGAAATATGGCCGCCAACGTTGGTGTGCTTGTTGGCGCGCAGCACCATCGCCATGGCGTTCCAGCGGGTGTACGAGCGGATGCGGTGCTCGATGTCCTGGTCGCCGGGAATGCGGGCCTGCTGCTCCACCGGGATGGTGTTGATGTACTGCGTTTCAGCGTGGAACGGCTGGGTGACGCCGTTCACGCGTGCGTATTCGATCTGCTTTTCGATCAGGAAGGCGGCCCTGTCGGTGCCTTCGGCGGCGATCACGCCCTGCAGGGCATCAAGCCACTCGTGGGTTTCCTGGGGATCGGCGTCGTTGGCGCTGCTTGCGCCGAGGATCTGCTCTGGTACAGCTGACATGACTGTCTCCTGGTGAATTCCTGCCTCGGTGCCCCCTGATTCTTGTGGTGGGAGCCCCGGCCTGACGGTGTGACTACGGTACGGCGCGCGGGCCGCGAGTGTCTTCGCGCGGTCCTTCGCTAGTGCTTCGCCCGGGCTTGCCAGCGAGGCTGGCAGGACCGGACGCAGCACCGCCGTCCGCACTTTTCGGTCGGACCGATTCTATGGAAGCACATTGGGCAAGACAAGCCCAATTTTCAAATTGCGATATGGTTTCTTACAATATGAAATATTGCGGCAGCGCACCACAAAACTGCGCCAGCCCTTGCCACCAAACGCCGCCGACCCGCCGCGCCTTCGGCAGGAATGCCGCAGTGCCGCATTGGCGCTTACCCCAAGCGACGGGACGCCGCAATCCCGCTACACTGGTCGGTCAGTCGTCAATCCCACCATGCCGTCCCTCAAAGATTTCTTTTCCCACCTCCGCGCCGCAGTCGTCCCTCCCTCCGCTTCCGGCTCCGCCAAGGCGAGCGGCAGCGACCCTACGCTGGTCGCCCCGCCCAACCCGCTGACGCCCCTCGATACGCTTGGCCACGTGGACGAGCCCGCCGCCGTCAACGGGCCGCCGCGCGGATTGTGGTGGCTGCGCTGGCGCAACCTGGTGGCGACCAGCTGGTTCATGTTCATCCCGCTGATAGCGATCGTGCTGTTCACGGTGGCGATGGGCGTGATCCTGTGGTCGCTCCATGAAACCGAGCGCCAGCAGCAACGCGACGCGCTTTATCGCGACGCGGCCTGGGCCCAGCAGCGCGTGCGCCTGTCCCTGCTGAGCAACCAGGACCAGCTAGCCTCGCTGGCGCGCGACATCGCCGCCGCCCAGCTGGACCAGGGCGCCTACCGCACCGCCGCGCAGGAAATCCTGCGCGAGAACCCGGAAATCGTCTTCGTCAACTGGCTGGACGCGACCCGGCGCGGGCGCTGGTCGCTGCCGTCCACCTCCGAATTCGCCAGCCGGCTGCGCGAAACCCAGGACCAGCCGCTGGAGCCCGAGGTGCTCGATACCTTCGACGCCGCACGCGAAACCCAGCGCGTGGTGTACTCGCGCCCGCTGGTCAACGACCGCGGCGACAGCTTCATGCTGATGGAAGTGCCGATCGTGCGGGACAACGAGTTCCTCGGCACCCTCGGCGCGCTTTACTCCGTCAACGGCATCCTGACCCACCTGCTGCCGCCGGAGCTGACCGAGCGCTACCGCTTCTCGCTGATCGACAAGAACAACCAGATCCGCGCCAGCACTTCGCTGCGGCCGGTGCCGGGCAACGCGCTGTCCTACGAGGTGCTGCTGGACCCGCCGGGGCACTCGCTGTCGCTGCGCGCCGACGCCTACCCGCCCGCTTCCAACCTGCCCAACAACATGTTGCTGTGGCTGGTGGTGGGGCTGTCGTGCTTCCTGTTGTGGAGCCTGTGGAGCATGTGGCGCCACACCAGCCGGCGCTCCGAGGCGCAGCGCGCCCTGCTGGCCGAGACGTCGTTTCGGCGCGCGATGGAAAACTCGATGCTGATCGGGTTGCGCGCACTCGACCTGAACGGCCGCATCACCTACGTCAACCCCGCCTTCTGCCGCATGACCGGCTGGCAGGACAGCGACCTGGTCGGCCGCGTGCCGCCCTTCCCCTATTGGCCGCCCAACGACCATCAGGAGATGCAAAAGCAGATCGACCTGACGCTGCAGGGCAAGTCCCCGGCCAGCGGCTATGAGATGCGCGCCATGCGGCGCGACGGCAGCAGCTTCTACGCCCGCATGTATGTCTCGCCGCTGGTGGACAGCCGCGGCAGGCACACCGGCTGGATGGCCTCGATGACCGATATCACCGAGCCCAAGCGCGCCCGCGAGGAGCTCGCCGCCGCCCACGACCGCTTCACCACGGTGCTGGAAAGCCTGGACGCCGCGGTGTCCGTGCTGGCCACCGACAAGCCCGAGCTGCTGTTCGCCAACCGCTATTACCGTCAGCTGTTCGGCTGGGAAGCCGAGGGCCACCTGAAGCTGGCCGGCGGCGAGGTCGACAAGGAGCAGGTCTCCAGCGACGCCACCGACTTCGTCGACGCCTACGCCGGCCTGCCGGCTTCGGAGCTGATGCCCTACTCTTCGGACGCGCGGGAGGTCTTCGTGCCCGACATGCAGAAATGGTTCGAAGTGCGCCGCCGCTACATTCAGTGGGTCGACGGCCATCTGGCGCAGATGCAGATCGCCACCGATATCACGGTGCGCAAGGCTGCCGAGGAAATGGCGCGCCAGCATGAGGAACGGCTGCAGTTCACCAGCCGCCTGACCACCATGGGCGAGATGGCATCGTCGCTCGCCCACGAGCTGAACCAGCCGCTGGCGGCGATCAACAACTACTGCATGGGCGCGGTGGCCCGGCTGCGCTCCGGGCGCAGCACCGCCGAGGACCTGATCCCGATCCTGGAAAAGACCTCGGCGCAGGCCGTGCGCGCCGGCACCATCATCAGCCGCATCCGGGGCTTCGTGAAGCGCAGCCAGCCCCAGCGCCGCGAAGCCGCCCTACACGACATCGTGGCCGACGCGGTCGGGCTGGCCGACCTGGAGGCCACCCGCCGCCGCGTCACCATCCTGACCCGGCTGCCGGCGCCGCCGGTGGTGCTGTTCGTCGATCCGGTGCTGATCGAGCAAGTGCTGGTCAACCTGCTCAAGAACGCCGTCGAGGCCATGGCCGGGCTGCCTGCGCTGCGCGCCACCGGCGTGGTGCGCCTGCACGCGCGCATCGAGCCGGGCGAGATCGGCCCGAACATGCGCATCGACGTGATCGACCAGGGCCCTGGCGTCGACGAGGCCACGAAGGAACGCCTGTTCGAGCCGTTCTTCAGCACCAAGTCCGACGGCATGGGCATGGGCCTGAATATCTGCCGCTCCATCATCGAGTCCCACCAGGGGCGGCTGTGGGTGGAGAACAACGCCGACGGCATCGGCTGCACGTTCAAGATCATGCTGCCGCTGCAGCCGGCGCTGATCGACCAATAAGCCGCCAATAATCCGCCAATAAGGCGCCGGGCGGGCCGCCCGGCATTGCCAAGACAGGATCAGGCGCGCCAGGGCCGCCCCTGTTGCTTGCCGCCCGGCCCGGTTACACTTGGCGGCAAATGACTTTGATGTCCCAGGAGACTTCATGACCGTAACGCCAAACCCCACCTCCCACCGCGGCGAGACTGTCTTCATCGTCGACGACGATGAAGCCATGCGCGACTCGCTGACCTGGCTGCTGGAGGGCAATKGCTACCAGGTTCGCAGCTTTACCAGCGCCGAACAGTTCCTTTCCGCCTACGACTCGGGCCAGGTCTCCTGCCTGATCCTGGATGTGCGGATGCCGGGCATGAGCGGGCCCGAGCTGCAGGAACGCATGATCGCGGAAAACATCAATATCCCGATCGTCTTCATCACCGGCCACGGCGACGTGCCGATGGCAGTCTCCACCATGAAGAAGGGCGCAATCGACTTTATCGAGAAGCCGTTCGATGAGTCCGAGCTGCGATCGCTGGTGGAGCGCATGCTGCAAAAGGCCCGCACCGACCATTCCGCCGCCCGCGAGCAGCGCGCCGCCAAGGACCTGCTGGGCAAGCTCACCACGCGCGAGCAGCAGGTGCTCGAGCGCATCGTGGCCGGCCGSCTGAACAAGCAGATYGCCGACGACCTGGGCATTTCCATCAAGACCGTGGAGGCGCACCGCGCCAACATCATGGAAAAGCTCAACGTCAATACCGTGGCCGACCTGCTTCGCCTGGCCCTGTCCAAAAGCAGCTGAAACAACAGCTGAAACAGCGGAGCCAGCGCCTGAGCCCCGCCCCCGCCGAACTCGCGGGGGCTGCCACTTCAACGCCCGAGGTACTCCTCGTCGCGAAAGGTCACGACCCATTGCGGCTTGTAGACCACGAACACTGCCACCAGCATGCCCGTGAGAAAGGCCTCGCCAAACGCCAGGATCAGCACGGCGGTCAGCGTATCGGGCAGCGACAACACGCCGTCGCCCACGCTGTAGCTACGCCAGACCGCGCGCACCGCCCCCGCGCCCAGGGCGGCCAGTCCGGCGGTAAAGTAGCCATGGCCGAGGATGAACACAAAGGGATGGCGCGGCAGCAGCCGGCGCATGCCCCCCTGCAGCGCGGCCGACAACAAGGCCGGCAACAACCCCATCCAGACATAGCGCGGCCACAGCGCCGCCCAGTCCAGCCGGGCCCAGGTGTCACCAGCCAGGTAGCCCAGCCCCAGGAACGACACCAGATCCGCCACGAACAGCGACAGCAGGGCCAGCGGCAGCCCGAACAGGGTCACCATCAGGGTGGCGCCGAACAGCTGGATCGCCAGCCCGCCCGGCAGCGTCGCGCGAGCCGTCCATAGCAGCGCCAGCAGCATCAGCGCGCCCAGCCAGCCGTGCTGCAAATCGTCGCGCCGCAGCAGCTGCCAAGGCCGGCGGCTCAGCGCCCAGCCCATGGCGGCCAGGCTGAGCACGACGAGGACGGCTGGTTCGGCCGCGGCGGCCATGGCGAAAGGGTTAAGGGCATCCATGCAGCCATGCTACCAGCGCCCTACTCTCCTGCGCCCCGGGTTGCGTCAACCTTTATAATTCCGCTTTGACCACCTCCAGCTCTCCAGCGCCCATCCCCATGCCAGCCCAACTCATCGACGGCAACGCCCTTGCCAAGCAACTCCGCACCGAAGCCGCCCAGCGCGCCGCCCGCCTGACCGAACGCGGCCACCGGCCCGGCCTGGCCGTGGTCCTGGTGGGCGAAGACCCGGCTAGCCAGGTCTATGTGCGCAACAAGGTCAAGGCCTGCGACGACAATGGCTTTCATTCCTCGCTCGACCGCTACCCCGCCGACCTGTCCGAGGCCGACCTGCTGGCCCGCATCGACGCCCTGAACCGCGACCCGCATATCCACGGCATCCTGGTACAGTTGCCGCTGCCCAAGCATATCGACAGCCACAAAGTGCTCGAAGCGATCGCCCCGGAAAAAGACGTGGACGGCTTCCACGTGGCCAATGCCGGTGCCCTGATGACTGGCGCCCCGCTGTTCCGCCCGTGCACGCCTTATGGCTGCATGAAGATGCTGGAATCGGTCGATTTCCCGCTGCGCGGCGCGCGCGCGGTGGTGGTCGGCGCCTCCAATATCGTCGGCAAGCCGATGGCGATGCTGCTGTTGCAGGCCGGCGCCACCGTCACCATCTGCAACAGCAAGACGCGTGACCTGGGCGCCCATACGCGCGACGCGGACGTGATCGTGGCCGCCGTGGGCCGGCGCAACATCATCACCGCTGACATGGTCAAGCCCGGCGCGGCCGTGATCGACGTGGGCATGAACCGCGACGACAATGGCAAGCTGTGCGGCGATGTCGACTTCAACGGCGTCAAGGAAGTGGCCGGCTACATCACCCCTGTGCCGGGCGGCGTTGGCCCGATGACCATTACGATGCTGCTGATCAATACGCTGGAAGCCGCCGAGCGCGCAGCCGGCTAAACGTCGTATCGGCCTGCCGCGGACGGCGCCGGCGCCTTGCGCGCCGGGTGCTGCCTGGCACTGGAAATCCCGCTGCCCCGCCCCAATGTGCGGGGCATTGCCCTTACAGGCCCTGCCAAGAGAGACGTCATGGACCAAGCCGCCAACCAAGCCAACGCTGCAAATCACGCAAACGGCGACAATCCGCTGCTGGATTTCACCGACCTGCCGCGTTTCTCCGAGATCCGCCCCGAGCACATCGGCCCGGCGCTGGACGTGCTGCTGGCGACCGCGCAAGCCGCCGTCGACCGTGCCGAAGACCCGGCCACCGAAGCCACCTGGGCCAATGCCGTGGAAGCGCTGGAAGCCGCAACCGAGCCGCTGGGACGCGCCTGGGGCGTGGTGGGTCACCTGAGCGCGGTGGCGGATACGCCGCCCTTGCGCCAGGCGCATAGCGACAACCTGCCGCGCATGACCGAGTTCTGGTCGTCGCTGGGCCAGAGCCTGGCGCTCTATGACAAGTACAAGGCAATCGCCGCGAGCCCCGAATTCGCCACCATGAGCACGGCTCGCCGCCAACTGATGGAAAACGAGTTGCGCGGTTTCCGCCTGGGCGGCGCTGAACTGCCCGAAGACAAGAAGCCCCGCTTTGCCGCGATCCAGGAGCAGCAGGCCCAGTTGTCCAAGGCCTTCTCCGACCACGTGCTCGATGCCACCAATGCCTACGCGCTGCTGATCGAGGACGAAAGCCGCCTGAGCGGCATCCCGGAAGATGCGCTGGAAGCCGCGCGCCATGCCGCTGAAAAGGACGGCAAGCCGGGCTGGAAATTCACGCTGCACTTCCCCTCCTACTTCCCGGTGCTGCAATACGCGGACGACCGCGCGCTGCGCCAGACCATGTACGAGGCCAGCGTCACCCGCGCCTCGGAACTGGCCGAACAGTACGGCCAGGGCAAGGCCGAGTGGGACAACACGGCCAATATGCGCGAGCAGCTCGCGCTGCGCCGCGAAGAAGCGCAACTGCTCGGCTACGYCTCCTTCGGCGAGGTCTCGCTGGTGCCCAAGATGGCGGAATCCCCGGCCGAAGTGCTGCGCTTCCTGGACGAACTGGCCACCAAGGCGCGTCCGTACGCCGAGAAGGACTGGGCCGAGCTTAAGGCATTCGCCGCAAGCGAGCTGGGCCTGAGCGACCTCTCGCCCTGGGACGTCGCCTACGCCTCGGAAAAGCTGCGCGAGCAGCGCTACGCCTTCTCCGAGCAGGAGGTAAAGCAATACTTCCCGGAGCCGCAGGTGCTCAAGGGCTTGTTCAGCGTGGTGGAGAAGCTGTTCTCGGTGCGCATCGAAGCCGACCAGGCCCAGACGTGGCACGAAGACGCGCGCTTCTTCCGCGTGGTATCGCCCGAGGGCGAGTTGCTGGCGCAGTTCTACATCGACCTTTACGCGCGCGAAGGCAAGCGCGGCGGCGCGTGGATGGATGACGCCCGCGGCCGCAAGCTGCTGGACAGCGGCCGCGTGCAAACCCCGGTGGCCTACCTGACCTGCAACTTCACCGCGCCGGTGGGCGGCAAGCCCGCGGTCTTCACCCACGACGAAGTGATCACGCTGTTCCACGAGTTCGGCCACGGCCTGCACCATATGCTCACCCAGGTGGGCGAGCTGGGCGTGTCCGGCATCAATGGCGTGGAATGGGATGCCGTTGAGCTGCCTTCGCAATTCATGGAGAACTTCTGCTGGGAGTACGAGGTGCTGGCCGACATGACCGCGCACGTCGACACCGGCGAGCCGCTGCCGCGCGAGCTGTTCGAACGCATGCTGGCCGCGAAGAACTTCCAGAACGGCATGATGACGCTGCGCCAGATCGTGTTCTCGTCGTTCGACATGCACCTGCACACCAGCTTCGACCCCGCTGGCGAGAAGTCCGTGCTGGCGCTGTCCAGGGAGATCAACGATCGCGCCCATGTGGTGCCGCAGCACCCGCTGTCGCGCTGGCCGAACACCTTCAGCCATATCTTTGCCGGCGGCTATGCGGCGGGCTACTACAGCTACAAGTGGGCCGAAGTGCTGTCCGCCGACGTCTACGCGGCCTTCGAGGAAGCCGCGAAGCTCTCCGGCACCGTGCTCGACGCCGAGACCGGCGCGCGCTACCGCAGGGAAATCCTGTCGGTGGGCGGCAGCCGCCCGGCCATGGAATCGTTCACCGCTTTCCGCGGCCGCGCGCCGCAGATCGACGCACTGCTGCGGCACGGCGGCATGGCGGTGGCGTAAGGCAGCACACCGTCAATAGACCAGGTAAAGCGGCTCAGTCTGAGCCGCTTTTTTCATGGCGGCTCGCAAGTGCAATGCAGGCGGTCGACAGCAACGCGCAGCCGCTGCTCACCGCAATCGCCACCGAGTAGCTGCCGTAGGCATCGAAGAGCCAGCCGGCGAGGCTGCCGCCCGCCATCGCGGCAATGCCCACCGCGATATACAGCCCCCCAAGGATCGCCCCGAGGTTTGCTGTGCCGAACCAGGTCGCAGCGAGCGCCGGGTACAGGGAAATGCAACCGCCGTTGGCCGCGCCGAACAGGACAGCAAACAGCGCCAGCGCCGGAAAGCTCGTGGCCCCAAGCCACACGCCGTTGAGCAGCGCGAGCATCAGCGTCAGGCACATGAGCAGCCGCCCCGGCCCCAGCCTGTCACCTAGCCCGCCCAGCAGCAGGCGGCCCAGGATATTGCCGGCACCCACCAGCCCGATCAGCAGATTCCCAGCCGTAGGAGACAAGCCATGCTGCCGCGCGTACGGATGGATATGGACCAGCGCGGCGAACAGGCCGACCGAGCCCAGCAGGATGGCGCCGAAGTACCACCAGAATCGCCCGCCGCGCACGGCCTGCGCCAGGCTGAGCCCGGATGGCGGGGGCGAATGGGCTGCGCCAGGCGCCGCAGGCGCGCCATCGGGATACAGGCCGGCCTCTTCCGGGCGCCCCTTTAGCAGCATTGCCATTGCCAGCCCGACCACGGCGATGGCCAGCGCGAAGCAACGCATTGTCGCCTGCCAGCTCATATGCTCCATCAGCTGGCCCGCCACCACCGGTCCGATGAACGTGCCAAGCCCGGTGCCCGCCAGCGCAAGGCCCGACGCCCGGCTGCGATGCCTGACGAACCAGCGCTGCACCGCCGTCACCGCCGGCACGTAGACCAGGCCCACACCCAGGCCCACCAGCGAACAGAAGGCAACCAGGAACCCCGCCAGCGAATCCGTGACGACGCTGGCGATGGCAAATCCCAGCGCCAGCGAGACAATGCCCATCGCAATGACCCGGCGGGTGGAAATACGGTCAGCCAGGGAACCGGAGAATACGCCCACCACGTAGTAAATCAGCGCGGTGAACGAG
>NZ_JBFTSF010000130.1:0-16457 GCF_056399905.1 Cupriavidus sp. 01L46 | reverse complement strand
GTCGTGGACTTCGCCGATCTTGTGGTTGACCCCGGTGTAGAAGAGGATGCGTTCGGTGGTGGTGGTCTTGCCGGCGTCGATATGCGCGCTGATACCGATGTTCCGATAGCGCTCGATGGGGGTTTTGCGGCTCACGGTGATCTCCTGGTAGGCATCACTCAAAAGAGTAACACTTCTACAGGCGCCGCACCGTAAGGCACGCCCCGGGCGGCTCGCCGGGCCGGCAGGGCCATTGCCCGCCCACGCGCCCTAGCTCGTGCGCCGGCGGCAAGTACCGCCGGCATCACGTTCACGCCAGCACCAGGCGGGCAAGCGCGCCGCGTGCGGGGGCTCCCTTCATTGCGCGATCTGCCTCTCGCTGAAACCAGGGTCGGCGTTGATCTCGGCATCGGTGAATGGCAGGGCGATCCAGCGCTTGCCGGAAAAACGCTCGGTCTGGTCGGCGGCATGCGGCGACGCCGGGTCCGACGACTGCGAATAGGCAAGGAACGCTTCGGCATGCGGCCCCGCAACGCTGAATGACACCACTTGCAGGTAACTGGTGCCATGCACGACCTCGCGCTTGCCATCGGGCAGATCCCGGGTTTCCATCATGTTGTAGACACCCAGCGCATCGGCGCCACCATGGATCGGAACCCTGCGCGCGCCGCGCTGTGCGCCCTGCACCTCACCCCAGGTGATATCGGGGCGCATGCCAGTGCTATCCACCGCATGCACCGCGTCGGCCAGCGCCCGCAGCAGCAGCCCCGCGGCGGCGGCATCGCCCAGCTTCAGGCCACGCGGCGTGCGGGCCGGGTCGCGCGCATCGAACGGCACGGCCCAGACCGAGGGTTGCATGCTGATGGCGGCGAAGAACTTCTCGAAATAGAGATAGCCAATGTTGCTGCCCAGCTCKGCCCGTCGATCCCATTGCGCCAGGCGTTCGCAGGCGGCGCCCAGCCTGACCGGCACGCCAGCGCGCGTCTGCGCCACCGGCGTGGTGCGGCACAGCGCGAGCACGTCGTCCATCACCTGCTCCGCGAAGTACACACGATTGCTGAGGGTCATGTCCTTGAGTTGCGCCAGCGTCATGCGGCGCCCCGGCAGGCCATCGCTGCCCGCGAGCCGGGCTTCCAGCTGCGCGATGCCAATGCGCGTGCGCCCGCCTTGCGGATAGCCGGACTGGCTCACCAGGGGCGAGTACCCGGTGATCGGCGCGGCCGGCTGGGTCAGCCAGGCGCTGTCGTTCGCGTTCTGCACGTAGTCGTGGCGCTCGATGGCCGGCAGATGCGCGGCGTCAACGATGCCGCGTTGCGGCGTGTCTGGATAATCGCCCCAATGGCATAACTGCGTGCCGCGCAGCACAAACCTGCCTGCCGCCGTGCCGCGCCCGCATTGGGCAAGCTGAGCCTCGCTGACATTGGGCACCGGCGTTGCCGCCATGAACAATGCCGTGCCGCCGCTGTCCACCGCGATGGTGTTGTTCCAAGGATTGCCAAGGACACGCTCGACCGACTCCCTGAGCTGCCGCAGCGAACGCGCACTGTTTATCGCGTGCCACTGGGCCAGCATCCGGTGGTTCTCGGTATTGGCATCGCGCAAGGCGTAGGCCTTGGCCGCGCTCCAGCCGTAGCCTGGCACGCTGTCCGGCAGCGCCAGCACCATGCCGAAATCGCTTAAGTAAAACGTGTGCGACTCTTGCACGATGGTGCCGTCGGCGCGCCGCACGTCGATCGTCACCAGCTGGCGCCGCATCGGCCGGTAAGCGCCGCCCACGCGGTAGCGCGTGGGATCGGCMGGATCGAGCTCCAGCTCGAACAAGGTTTCGTGCGCGGAGGACGTCGTGGTATGGGTCCAGGCAAACTCGCGCGTGAAGCCGATGCCAACCAGCGGTATGCCCGGCAGCGTGGCGCCCATCACATCCATGCGGCCCGGCAGCGTGAGATGCAATTGCACCATGCGCGTAATGCCCTGCCAGGGAAAGTGGGGATTGCCCAGCAGCATGCCCTGGCCATTCTCGGTAGCATCGCGGCCCAGGGCCACGCCGTTGCTGCCGGTCCGATAGGCGCTCGCGCGTCCTGCCACCGCCGCTTGCGCTAGCGCGGCCCGCGCGCGTCGCGCCGGCTCGGGCGCCGCATCGGCATGCGGCGGCTCGGCAGCCACCAGCCATGGGGCGAAAGCCACCGCGCCGTCCAGCGAGGTGTAGAAGCGCATCAGGCGCAACAGGTCGCGCTCGGTGATATCCCGCACCCACGGTGCGTTGCGGCAGGCCTGAGGCAAAGCCAGCCGGCCGGTTTCCTTCAGGAAGCGGTTGTAGCCCGCCACATAGCCCTTGAGCAGCTGGCGCACTTCGAGCGGCTGCGCGCGCCACGCGTCGTCAAGCGCGCTGGCCTGGTTGAGCTGCGCGTAGAAGAAATCGGAGCCGCGGTTGTCGAAGAGCCGGTCCGGGTCAGCCATTGCGCTGCCGCCCAGGTAGCGCGCGCGCTCGCCCGCCACCGTCAGGAACTGGTCGGCCAGCACGCACACGCTATCCTCCGCCTGCGCATAGCCCACGCCGAAACCCAGGCTCGCTTCATCGTTGGCCATCACATGCGGCACGCCGTAGCTCGTGCGGCGAATCTGCGCGCGGTAGCGCTCGCCCTGTGCCTGCCCGCCCTCATCCCCGCCGCTGCCGCAGGCGGCCAGCACGGCACAGAGCCCGCCCGCCAGCACCGTGCCACGGCCAATGCCGACGCAGGCGGCCACGGCGCAACGCATGCCCATCATGACTTGAAATCCCAGCTCATCTGCTCGAGGATGCCGACGCCGCGCGACGTGCGCATGCATTCGCTGACATAGTCCGTGATCGACAAGGGCTCGAAATCGATCTCCTCCCGGATGCGCCCGTTGTCGAAGACATAGCCAAGCTCGGCAAAGCCAGAGTACAGCCGCAGTGCGCGCTCGATCAGGCGGCGGTTGCTGATGCGCTCCTTGCGCGCCACGTCACTCGCCAGCGCAGGTAGCTCGCTGGCCGGGCACCTGCGATAGGCAGGCTCGCCATCGCTCGCGACCGCCTCGTCCATGGCCGCGATCACCTGCGCGATGGTGGGCGCGCGCGCGCCGGCCGAGAGATGGTAGGCATCGAAGGCTAGCTCGGGCTTGACCGCGAGCCGCAGCAGCGCCCGCGCGCAGTCGTCCACCGCGATCACGTCGATGCGGGTATGCGGGCCCGCGGTGTAGCGGCGCGATTGGTGGATGATCCGGAAGAGCCAGAAGATGCTGGCCGAGGGCTGCGTGCCCAGCACGGTATGCCCCACCACGATGGAGGGACGCGCCACCACCAGCGGCAGGCCGGGAAAACTGTTGCGCAGCAGCACCTCCACTTCCTGCTTGCTGCGCGTGTAAGGCACCAGGTGGCTGAGATCGCTGGTGCCGCCATGGCCGGCATCCCGCTCGGCAATGCGCGGCCCGCGCTGCGTGCCGCAAGCCATGGCGGTGCCGACATGAATGAAGCGCCGCAGGGCTGCGCTGCCCGCGAAGCGCGAGGCAAAGCGCAACGTATCTTGCACGTTGATGCGCGTGACCTGCGCATCGGCGGAGAACGAGGCCATCGCGGCGCAGTTGATGACATGGGTGACACCGGCAAGGCGCGCCTGCGCGGCAGGCGCAAAATCGCTGTCCAGCGCGCCAAGCAACACGTTGTCCTCGGTGAGCCAGTCCACTCGGCTGCGCAACAGGCCGCATTGGATGGCGTTCTCGCGCAGGCGAGCCAGTGCATCTTCGGCATCCACGCCGCGCACCAGGCAGAGCAAGCGCCGGGCCAGGCCGGCGTTGATGGCGGCCACCATTACATTGCCGCCGATAAAGCCGGTGGCGCCGGTCAGCAGCAGCGAATCGACGCCGGGCAGGCGTGTGTCGCAGGCACCCGCACGGGCGGCAAGATCCTGCGCGGGCAGGCTGGCGTGCCAATCCCACATCATGGCGTTCTCCTCAGAACGTATAGTTGATCGAGCTCATGCCGAAGTACGACTGCTTGCTCTGCACAATCGGGCTTTTCGCGGCGTCCCCCAGCAGGCGTGTCGCCGCCACCAGGGTGCGCACCGACCATTCCTTGGAAAGGGCGTAGTTCCATGTGAGCGACAGCGTCGCGGCATCGGAGCCCGCCTTGGGGGCATACGCACTGAAGGCACTGTTGGCGGCCTGCGCATCGGTCACGCCGAACAGGGTCTGCATGTAGCGGCCCGAGCCGTAGTGCACGCTCGGACCGAGCGTCACGATGTGCGCGCCAGACTGGATCACCGGCATGACCAACCTTGCCACGCCCCCCTGAATTCTTGTTTGCTCTTGCACGGATGCTCCGCCTTGATGTCGAAGCACGCAGATTAAGGATGGCGCGCCGGGCTGTCTGTCCCGAAATCGCGCGAAATCTTGTTCAATTGTGCAAATTTGTCCTGAAGCGTCTCCGGCACCCAATACAAGTCGTTCGCCGGATAGAATCGGCACTTTTCTGCCCCAGGGAGCCCTGTCATGAGCGATACCATGGCCAAGTACAAGGTATTACTGGTCGAGGACGACGATCGCCTCGCGCAGCTTGTCAGCGAATATCTGGGCAACTATGAATTCGTGGTGGAGGTGGTGCGGCGCGGCGATATCGCGGTGGCCGCCGTCCAGGCCCTGCGGCCAGCACTGGTCATCCTCGACCTGATGCTGCCCCATATGGACGGCATGGAGGTGTGCCGCGRCATTCGCGCGTTCTCGCGCGTGCCCGTGCTGATCCTGACCGCGCGCGTCGATACGTATGACCAGGTGGCGGGGCTGGAGATCGGCGCCGACGACTATGTGGTCAAGCCCATCGAGCCAAGGCTGCTGGTGGCGCGCGCCCGCGCCCTACTGCGGCGAGCCGCCGMAGAGCGGGTTGCCGAGACCGCCACGCCCGCGCAACGGGACCATGAACTGGTATTCGGCGCGCTGGTGATCTCGCCACCGAACCGGCAGGTGACATGGCGCGGACAGGAGGTGGACCTGAAAACCACCGAGTTCAACCTGCTGCTGATCCTGGCGCGCGCCGCCGGCACCGTGCTGAGCCGCGACGACATCCTCAAGGCGTTGCGCGGCATCGAGTTCGATGGCATCGACCGCACCGTCGACTCCGGCATCTCGCGGCTGCGCCGCCGCTTCGAGGATGCCTCGCCCGAGCCGCACAAGATCAAGACCATCTGGGGCCGCGGYTACCTGTTCAGCCCGTCGGCATGGGAGGAATGAATGGTCCGCTCGCTACTCAAGCTCTATCTGCTGGTGATCCTGGCCGCAGCCGGCGCGGTGACCGTCATCGACAACACGTTTATCCCGCTGTTCCATGAGCATTTCACCGAGACCGAACGGGAAAGCCGCAAGGGTTATGCCTTTACGCTCTCCCAATTCCTCGGGCCGCAACGGGGCCCCGAGCGCGAAGCCGCGCTTTCCATCCTGCAAAAGCACGCACGCGAGGCGTTTGACCTGGTCGACGCCGCCGCCCTGACGCATCTCGATGCGCAGCAGCGCAGCGACCTTGCAGCCGGCAAACTGGTGCTAAGCCAGGACGCAAAGAACTACTACCTGCCGCTGCGCGATGGCCAGATCCTGCACGCGTACAGCGTGGAAGACGACCACACCAACATCTCGGTGCTGGCCTATGRCTTGATCGCCCTCGCCACCTTGCTGTCGATCATCGCCTGGGTGTGGTACCACTGGCGCGATCTGGACAAGCTGCAGCAGGCGGCAAGGGATTTCGGCAACGGCAAGCTGTCGACCCGGGCCAACCTGCCCCGGCGCTCCAACATCTCCGCGCTCGCCAGGCAATTCAATGAGATGGCCGAACAGATCGAAGCCTCGATCGTGCACCAGCGCGAAATGATGCACGGCATCTCGCACGAGCTGAAGACGCCAATCGCGCGGCTGGAGTTCGGCATCGCGCTGCTGCAGTCGGCCGGCACCGGCGAAGCGGAGCAGGCGCGCCAGGTGCTGCGGCTGGAAGACCTGCGCCGCGACGTGCACGAGCTCGACGAGCTGGTCACCGAGCTGCTGACGCTAGGCCAGCTCGAGCAAGGCGCGGCGCCGATGATGCTGATGCGCGTGTCGGTGAGTGAGCTGATCGACAGTGTCGCGGCCAGCGTGGCCGACGAGGTGGCGGATAACAAGCTCACGCTGTCGGCCTATGCCAGCGGCCCTGCGGCCCACCACGTCTGCGATCCGCGGCTGGTGGCGCGGGCGCTGCTTAACCTCTGCCGCAACGCTGCCCGCTACGCGCACAACGCCATCCACCTGCACGCCGAGACCGACGCGGCAGGCACCTTGACCCTGACGGTGGAGGACGATGGCCCCGGTATTGCGCCGGAGGAGCGCGCCCGCATTTTCGAGCCCTTCCACAGGCCCGATTCCAGCCGCAACCGTCATACCGGGGGGTTCGGACTGGGACTGGCCATTGTGCGGCGMATCGCGCTGCTGCATGGCGGCCAGGYCAGGCTGGACAGCAGCCGCAAAGGCGGCGCGCGCTTCGTGATCAGCTTGCCAGCCATGGACGAGCCCGCCATGCCCGGCAAGCCGGCGAGTTGAGGAGCCGCCCCCCATGAAATGGTCGACGATTGTTACCGTGCTGCTCGCGTGGATGGGCACCTGCGCCGCCGCCGGCTGGCTGGCGATGGCGTTTTCCGGCCTGACGGCGCAGTAGTAGCGCGGTAGTGACGGAATCTGCCCGCGCAACAAAACAAAAAGCCTGCCGGGACTCCGGGCAGGCTTTTTAGTAGAATACGGTCTGGTTGCGGAGGCAGGACTTGAACCTGCGACCTTCGGGTTATGAGCCCGACGAGCTGCCAACTGCTCCACCCCGCGTCAGAGGGGCGTACTATACGCCACCCTGGCGGATTTGCATAGCTTTTCCGGCACGCTTTCTTGACAGCGTTTACGTAAACGTGTAAAAGCAAGTGGGCGCATTCTTTGCGCTCAAAAAAGGATTTTTCCATGGAAACTGGTACCGTCAAGTTCTTCAACGCCCAGAAGGGTTTTGGCTTCATCACCCCGGACGCTGGTGGCAAGGACTTGTTCGTCCACATCTCTCAGGTTCGCGGGGGTGCTCCGCTGCAAGATAACCAGCGAGTGCAATACCAGTCGCAACAGGGCAAGAAGGGTCCTGAAGCGGCCAATGTTTCCCCCGTTTGAACCCGCCGCTTTGCGGCAATGCTAAAGGACAGAATTGACTAAGATCGTCTTGAAACCAGGTGAGCCCGTTGAAGTTGCAATGCGGCGTTTCCGTCGGGCCATCCTCCAGACCGGCCTGATCGTTGAACTCAAGAGCCGTACCGCTTACGAGAAGCCCACGACCGAGCGCAAGCGCAAGAAGAAAGCCGCGGAATCGCGCCTTCGCAAACGCCTGCGCATGCAGATGTTGCCGAAGAAGATGTACTGATTCGGCACAGCAAGCGGCGAGCGCGCTTCGACGCGTTTCTGCCGCAGGCCGCATAAATCCGCCAGTCATTGCCTGGCGGATTTTTCTTGTTTTAGCGGCACCGTCGGATGTCCGGCCCTTCGTGGCCTGACAACCGCCGACCGGCCCTGATACCGCCCTGCCCATCGCTCCAATCGGATCGAGCGCGGCCGGCGMCATGCTTGCATTCGCCCTTTGCGTGCGACACGGCCAGCACTTTTACTCCCCTCTTCATTTTTTTACTGCGCCAGACGCACGTACGTCTTGCTGCCGCCTTGCTTCGCGCTAAAGCGACGACACTTGCCGCTGCGACAGGCAAAGAAACAGGCCGCACAATGCATGGCGGCCCGCTTGGCTGGCTACTTCCCCTGCTTCAACTGCGCGCCGCAATCAGCGCACCCGCGCCAATCAGCGTGATGCCGCCCGCGCGCTGCACATTGGCCTGGGCGCGCTGGGTGGTGAGGCGCTTGGCCAGCGCACGCGCCAGCAGCGCATAGACAGCGGCGTTGGCGGTCGCCATCACCACGAAGGTGGGAATCAGCACCACGGCCTGCGGCCAGAAGGCCAGGCGCGCATCAAGGAACTGCGGCACGAAGGCCACGAAGAACACGATGCTCTTGGGATTCAGCGCGGTGACCAGCCACGCCTTGGCAAAGCGCTGGCGGCTGCTCCCGGACTGTGCCGTGACCGCCATGGCGCCGGCACGCGAGGCACCGCGCAAGGCCTGGATGCCGAGGTAGACGAGGTAAGCCGCACCGGCCCACTTCAACGCCGTGAACAAGGCCGCCGAGGTGGCCAGCACTGCGCCGAGGCCGGCCATCGACAGCGTGAACGCCGTCAGGTCGCCCGCGGCAACGCCAGCCACGGTGGCGTAGGCGGATCGGCCACGATGGGCCAGCGCATCGCCGATCACCAGCAGGATGGTCGGGCCGGGAATGATCAGTACGACGATGCTTGTCAACACAAAGGCCAGCCAGTGCTCGAAGGACATTGCGACTCCAGGTTTCGTTGATGGGCACCCGCGGGTGACTCACCAGTATAAGCAACGCGGCCTGCCGCTGACAGCGGCGCCGGCCCGGCCACGCATCAGCCAGCCGGCATCGCAAAGACCAGGCAGGTGGTAGTGGCGTAGGCGTAGAGCTTGCCCTGCGTGTCGACGATACGGCCCTCGGCAATCCCGATCTGCGTGGTCAGGCTGATGACCTTGCCCTCTGCGCGAATCGGGCCGGTCTTGGCAGTCAGCGGGCGCACATAGTTCACCTTCAGCTCCAGGGTGGTGTAGCCCTTGCCGGCCGGCAGCATGGTGTGGACAGCGCAACCCACGCAGGAATCGAGCAAGGTCGCGGCATAGCCACCATGCACGCTGCCGATCGGGTTGTAGTGCTGTGGGCCGGGTGTGCCCTGGAAGACGAAGCGCCCCGCCTCGAACTCCACCGGAAAGAAATCCATCAGTTGCGCAATCGGCGCACCCGGCAGCTTGCCGGCCAGCATGTCCTCGAAGAACTGCAGCCCGGCACGTTCGCTTAACTGCGCGAGCGTTGCCACGCCCGGCCCTGCCAGCCTGGCGCGCGCCAGCCGTTCGGCTTCCTGCCACTGTGCCAGCGTGTCTTGCGCACTCATCTGCTTTGCCTCCATGATCCGCTTGGATCTGTTTTTGTGTCCCGTGCACGCGGCAGCTCTTGCTAGCATGCGCGCCCCGGCGCGAACCAGCAAGATAACCGCAACCGCGAATTCTTGCTGCAGCGCGCCACAAAGCATTCGCGCAGCTGCCTGCATAATGATGGATATTGCGCCCGCGGCGCGCCCAACTCCCGCTCCTGCCTTGACTGCCATTCTTGAACTACGCAATGTAAGCAAGCAATACGGCGACACCGTCGTGGTCGACGATCTCAGCCTGAGCGTGCAGCGCGGCCAGTGCTTCGGCCTGCTGGGCCCGAACGGCGCCGGCAAGACCACCACGCTACGCTTGCTGCTGGGACTGACCACACCGGCTTGCGGCACGCTCACCCTGTGCGGCGAGCCGATTCCACAGCGCGCGCCGCAGGCCCGCATGCGGGTGGGCGTGGTGCCGCAATTCGATAACCTCGATCCCGATTTCACTGTGGTGGAGAACCTGCGCATCTTTGGCCGTTACTTCGGCCTGGAGCGTGCCGTGATCGAAGCGCGCGTGCCGGCGCTGCTGGAATTCGCGCGGCTGGAGAGCCGTGCCAAGGCGCAGGTAAGAGACCTGTCGGGCGGCATGCGCCGGCGCCTGACGGTGGCACGCGCCTTGATCAACGACCCCGACCTGCTGGTGATGGACGAGCCCACCACAGGGCTGGACCCGCAGGCGCGCCACCTGATCTGGGAGCGCCTGAAATCGCTGCTGGCCAACGGCAAGACCATCCTGCTGACYACGCATTTCATGGAAGAAGCCGAGCGCTTGTGCAACTACCTGTGCGTGATCGACAGCGGCCGCAAGATCGCCGAAGGCAAGCCGCATGAACTGATCGACAGCCAGATCGGCTGCGACGTGGTGGAAGTGTATGGCGACAACCTGGAGCCCCTGCGCGGCGAGCTGCACCCGCTTTCGATGCGCACCGAGATGAGCGGCGAGACACTGTTTTGCTACGTCAAGGAGCCCGCGCCATTGCTGGCGGCGCTGCACGGCCGCAGCGGCGTGCGCTACCTGCACCGCCCCGCCAACCTGGAAGACGTCTTCCTCAAGCTGACCGGCCGCGAAATGCGGGACTGAGGCCAGACTGACAACGGAATGAACATGAGCGAACAAGACCCCCGCCCCGCCGTCGCGCCGGCCGCCGCCACCGCTGCGCACCCTGGCGCCGCGCCGCGGCAGCACTACCCGCAGCCGCTGCTGCCGATGAACATGCGCAACTGGACCATGGTCTGGTACCGCAACTTCATGGTGTGGAAGAAGCTGGCGATTCCCTCGATGATCGGCAACCTGGCCGATCCGATGATCTACCTGTTCGGGCTTGGCCTCGGGCTTGGCCTGCTGGTGGGGCAGGTCGACGGCGTGTCCTACATCGCCTTCCTCGCGGCCGGCACCACGGCGTCCAGCGTGATGATGTCGGCGAGCTTCGAGTCGATGTATTCCGCCTTCTCGCGCATGCATGTGCAGCGCACCTGGGAAGCCATCATGCATGCGCCGCTAACGCTCGGCGACGTGGTGCTGGGCGAGATCATGTGGGCCGCCAGCAAGGCGGTGCTGTCGGGCCTGGCCATCATGCTGGTGGCCGGCGTGCTGGGTTATGCGCAGTTGCCGGGCGCGCTGCTGGCGCTGCCCGTGATCGTGCTGGCGGGCATCGCGTTTGCCAGCCTGGCCATGATCGTCACGGCGCTGGCACCCAGCTACGACTTCTTCATGTTCTACCAGACACTGGTGATGACGCCGATGCTGCTGCTCTCCGGCGTGTTCTTCCCGCTGGAGCAATTGCCCGCGGGCGCGCAGGCCGCCACCCAGGTGCTGCCACTTGCGCATGCGGTGGCGTTGATCCGCCCCATCATGCTGGGGCGCCCGGTCGACAACCTGGCGCTGCACCTGATCGTGCTCGGCGCTTACGCGGCCGTGGCGCTGGTGGTGGCGCTGATACTCCTGCGCAGGCGCTTGCTGCGCTGAGGGCGCGGTAAAGGCRACCGTGCGCCGCGGCAACGCTGACCACCAGCTCTATGTGTTCGCCGCCAGAGAGTATGATGCCGGGCACGGCGCAAGATGTCCGGTGTACCTGGATACCTGAGGCCGGCCGCCCACATCACCTCCACCGTCCCGCGAGCGCGAGCTGTGTCCATGCCATTTCCAATGTCCGTCCGCGTCGCGCCAGCGAAGAAAGAGCCGCAGCAGAGCCGCGTCATGCGCGCTGCCGCAACGTTGGCCGCTTTGGGCCTGTGCGGCGCAATGGCCGCTTGCAGCGTGGTTGGCGCCACCGTGGCGGTGGGCAGTGCTGCGGTCTCTACCGCGGCCACGGTTGGCTCCGCGGCAGTGAGCGTGGGATCGACCGTAGTCGAGACGACCTACGACGTGACCAAGGCCGGGGTCAAGGCCGTGGCCGGCAGCAGCGACGACGCCGTGCCGGCGCACTGACGCTTTAGCCCTGCAGTCCGCGCAGCAAGTCCGCCTTCAGGTCCGCCACCGATTCAAGGCCAACAGCCAGGCGGATCAGCCCTTCGCCGATGCCCGCGGCCGCCTTGGCTTCCGGGCTGACGCGTCCATGCGTGGTCGTGTAGGGATGGGTCACGGTGGTGCGCGTATCGCCCAGGTTGCCGGTGATCGAGCACACGCGCGTGTTGTCGATCACGCGCCAGGCATTGGCGCGCTGCTGCTCCGGTGACTCCCCCTTGAGTTCGAAGGACACGATGGCGCCGCCGCCGCTTTGCTGGCGCTGCGCCACCTCGTACTGCGGGTGGGACTTCAGCGCCGGGTGATATACGCGCGCAACCGCCGGATGCGACTCCAGGAACTCGGCCAGTGCCAGCGCGCTCTGGCTGTGGCGCTCCATGCGGATCGCCAGCGTTTCCATGCCCTTGAGCAGCACCCAGGCGTTGAATGCCGACAGCGTCGGCCCGGCCGTGCGCACGAAGGGGAACACCTTGCCCATGATGAAATCGTGCGAGCCCAGCACCGCGCCGCCCAGCACGCGGCCCTGCCCGTCGATATGCTTGGTGGCCGAGTGGACCACGATGTCGGCGCCGAATTTCATCGGCTGCTGCAACGCCGGCGAACAGAAGCAGTTATCCACCACCAGCAGCGCGCCAGCGTTGTGGGCGATGTCCGCTACCGCGGCGATGTCGGCCAMCTCGGTGAGCGGGTTGGACGGCGTTTCCAGGAAGAACAGCTTGGTGTTCGGCTTGACCGCCGCGCGCCACGCCGCCAGGTCGGTGCCATCGACAAAGGTGGTTTCCACGCCGAATTTGGCGAAGATGTTCGAGAACAGCGTCATGGTGGAGCCGAAGATGGCGCGCGAACTGACCAGGTGATCGCCCGCTTGCATCGACGACATCACGATCGACATGATCGCGCTCATCCCGGATGCGGTTGCCATGCACGCCTCGGCGCCTTCCAGCGCGGCCAGGCGGCTCTGGAACATCGCCACCGTGGGGTTGGTGAAGCGCGAGTAGGTGAAGCCCGACTCCGAATTGGCGAAGCGCTCCGCGGCCTCGGCAGCGCTGTTGAAGCAGAAGCTGGAGGTCAGGTACATCGCCTCCGAGTGCTCCATGAACTCGCTGCGCATGGTGCCGGCGCGCACGCCTAGCGTATCGATGTCGAGGGAGTCGAGGGGAAGCGGTTCGTTCATGATGGGGAGGCGGTGGTACCCGCGCGGTTATCCGTGTAAGTGGTGGTAGCCTGGCTGCCCCGGCTGCGCGCCGGCGGCAGCAATAAAAAAGCCCGTGCGATCTTTGGCCGGGGGCCGAATCGACGGGCTGCTTGTGTTCGTTGGGATAGGCCCCGCGCTGCGGCGGGAATCCGGCTTGCCAATGTGCCAGTGGTGCGCACAACCGGGAAGCCGGCGTTCCGCTTTAGCTGTTTCGGGCATTTCCCTGTGACGGGCAATTTCCTGTTCCGGGAGCCATGATAATGATCAACAACAACGATCAACCTATCGCTCCAGCAGTACCCGCGTCCGCAAGCTGACAATCAAATCGACGCCCGGCAATGTTACGGCCGGGCCTCGCTTCTCGTCAACTCCGCGCCGGTCATCACGGCGATTGCGGGCGTGCGCCGCCCTACTCGTTGCCGCCGGAGCGTTGCAAGTGCAGTTGCGAGCGCTCGCTATCGCCAAGGCCACCGGTGCCATCGCGATCGGCCTGGCTGCGCGCGGTTTCCAGGCGCTCCAGGTAGGCTTCGTCGATATCACCCGTGACGTAACGGCCATCGAAGCATGAGGCATCGAAGTCGTTCAGCTTGGGGTTGATGTCGCGCACGGCCTGCTTCATGGCTTCGACGTCCTGGTAAACCAGCTTGTCGGCGCCGATGATGCGGGCGATTTCCTCATCCGTGCGGCCGTAGGCAACCAGCTCGCTGCGGGTGGGCATATCGATGCCGTACACGTTGGGGAACTTCACCGGCGGCGCGGCCGACGCAAAGATCACCTTGTTGGCGCCGGCTTCGCGCGCCATCTGCACGATCTCGAAGGACGTGGTGCCGCGCACGATGGAATCGTCCACGATCAGCACGTTCTTGCCCTTGAACTCCACGCCCATGGCGTTGAGCTTCTGGCGCACCGACTTCTTGCGCACCGCCTGGCCGGGCATGATGAAGGTGCGGCCGATATAACGGTTCTTGAAGAAGCCCTCACGGTAGTTCACGCCCAGCTTGTTGGCCACCTGCATCGCGGCCGGACGGCTGGAGTCGGGAATCGGCATCACCACGTCGATGTCACCCGCGGAGACTTCGCGGCGGATCTTCTCGGCCAGGTAGTCACCCATGCGCAGGCGCGCATCGTAGACGGGCACGCCATCGATGCACGAATCCGGGCGGGCCAGGTAGACGTACTCGAAGATGCACGGCGTAAGCACGGGATTATCCGCGCACTGCTGGGTGTAGAGCTTGCCGTCCAGGTCGATGAAGATGGCCTCGCCGGGCGCCACGTCGCGCTCGAGCTTGTAGCCGATGCCTTCGAGCGCCACTGACTCCGACGCCACCATCCACTCCTTGCCGGTCGGCGTTTCCACGCTGCCCAGGCACAACGGACGGATGCCGAACGGATCGCGCACGGCCAGCATGCCGTAGCCAGCGATCTGCGCGGCGATGGCGTACGAGCCACGCACGCGGCGGTGCATGCCCGCCACGGCCCTGAAGATCGTGGGCGGATCCAGCGCCAGGCCGCTGCTGGCGCGCTGCAGCTCGTCGGCCAGCACGTTGAGCAGCACTTCGGTGTCGGAGTGCGTGTTGATGTGGCGGCGGTCGCGGCTGAACAGCTCCTCGTGCAACTGTTTCCAGTTGGTCAGGTTGCCGTTGTGGGCCAGGATCACGCCGTAGGGCGCGTTGACGTAGAACGGTTGGGCTTCTTCCTCGCTCGAGGCCGAACCGGCGGTGGGGTAACGCACCTGGCCGATGCCGGCGGCACCCGGCAGGCCGCGCATATTGCGCGTGCGAAACACGTCGCGCACCAGGCCGTTGGCCTTGTGCATGTGGAAGGTGCTGCCGTTTGCGGTAGCGATGCCGGCTGCATCCTGTCCGCGGTGTTGCAACAGCAGCAGGCTGTCGTAAATCAATTGGTTAACGGGCGTGGATGAAACCACACCGACGATACCGCACATGCCAAGCTCCCAGGAAAGGCGTTTGAATCAGGGGGCGGCCCCGCCCTTCAGGGAGGAGCCCGCGTACTACCAGCCGGGCGAGTCCGCCCGGCCTCATGTCATGTCTTGACGTATTTGGCGACTTCGGGAGGCAGCCAGGGCCGCAGCGACTCCATCGCCTGCATCACGTAGGGCCGGGACAACGCATCGCGCCAGAATGCTTCCTCAGGCAGCTTGGTGAACCCAGCCACGGTCACCACGAACATCACCACCAACGCGCCGCGCAGCAGCCCGAACACCAGCCCTAGGCCACGGTCGGCGGGCTTGAGCCCGGTGCTCTCCAGCAACTGGCCCAGCACCGTGCCGGCCAGTGCCGCGGCGATCACGGTGCCGATGAAGACCACTGCGAAGCCCAGTGCGCTACGCGCCAGCTGCCCGCCGGGCACCGATTCGGGGATCCAGCCCGCCGCGGTGCCCGCGAAGTGGTAGGCCACCAGGAACGCCACCACCCAGCCGATCAGCGATAGCACTTCCCGCACCAGCCCGCGCAGCACGCCGATCAGGCCCGAGGCGATGAGGATGAAAACAACGCTGTAATCGAAAAAAGTCGGCTGCATGCGTAATACGGTGTCCCGGTGCGGCGGCCGGGTAATGAGGATAGTGGGGCTCATGGGGCAACCAGCCCGCGCCGGGCTTTACTGTTCGATCACCTTGGCGGTCAGGCCCGCGGCGCGCACCCGCTTCTCGGCGGCGTCAGCCGCGTCGCGATCCGAAAAAGGGCCGGCACGCAGCAGCACACGCTCGCCGTCGGCCAACACCTTCTTCTCAATATAGGCGGGCACCTTGCCTGCCTTGAGCTTGCTCAGCCAGAGCTTGGCCTTCTCCTCCGAGGAGAACGCGCCGATCAGCACCAGGAACTTGCCGCTGCCCGGCTTGGCTGCGGGGGTGGCCGGCTTATCGGCGATTTTCTCGGCAGGCGCTGCCGCGGCCGCAGCGGCCGGCTTGGCCGCAGCCGAATCGGCAACCAGTTCCTCGCCGGCATCGAGCGCCTGGCTATCGAGCTTGGATTGCGGGGCGGGCGGCAACGGATCCGCCTTGCGGGCATCAGTCTTCACCTTGCCCGCGGCGCCCCCCGCGCCACCCTCGATCTTGACCGCAATATTGTCGACGACCGGCCTTGGCTGGGTCTCGAAGACGATCGGCAGCACGATCACGGCAGCCGCCATCAGTACCACCGCGCCGATCAGGCGCCGGCGCGCCCGCTGCTTTTGCGGAAACTCCGGGTCGAGCGTGTCGTCCGCGTACTCCTCGGCCAGGCGTCGCGACGAAGCGATGCCTGCACCCGGGTCCGAACGCGAGCGGCGCCCGCGCTCCGGTGCCGGGGCGTTGCCCTTGCGGGAAGAAAACAGCGAAAGCAGGCCCATAGATTGGTTCGGTGCGACGGCCGTAAAGCCGGCCGTTGAAATTGTCGCTCAGATTGCGCGGCGATTTGCCCCGGTGTTAGCCCCGGAAAACTGCCCGGCGGCCGCGCGACTCAATTTGCCCGGGTGGCGCGATATGCCATCACGCCCGCCACGGTGTAGAACGATCCGAAGACCAGAATTCTATCATCCTCGGTCGCTCTGCCGAGGGCATCCCGGTAAGCCGCCTCCGGGCTGGCAAAGCAGGCCGCCGTGGCATCTGGCCCCGGATGGAAACCACCCTCTTCCAGCTTCTCCAGCAAGTCCGCCGCGCTGGCCGCGCGCGGCGTCGGCAGGTCGGCCAGGCACCAGTGGTCGACCTTGTCGGCCAGATGGCGCAGCAC
>NZ_JBFTSF010000129.1:0-18759 GCF_056399905.1 Cupriavidus sp. 01L46 | reverse complement strand
CTGATGGCCCGGCACTCGCTCGTCGACCTGCCTCTGGTAGGCGCCGACGAAGCGGGCCACGCCAAAGGCGTAGTGGCCGGCAATGATGCGGAACTTGTTGTACCCGGTCGCATACCGCTCATCCTGGAAGCCATAACCGATACGCGCCGGGCCCGAGGCGTACTCCACATGTCCCGTGACCATTCTCGGCGCGCTGGTGGCCGTGCTCGCGCGCTCATCCAGGCTCATGCTCAAGGATCCGCGAAATGGGCCGATCATTGGCGAGCCATAGTAGAGCGTGTTGTTGCCGCGTGCCAGATAGTCGCTTCCACTCACTGCGGGCACCCCGCGCGCGGCGGTGGCACCCGCGCTCCAGACCTGCCCGGTCGATGCAAAGCCCGATGAGTCGTAGAGATGGTTCGTCGAACCGCGCAAGGCATCGAACGCGGTCAGCATGCGCCCGAAGCGCACCTCGCCGTAGGCACTGCCGAGACCTACCCAGGCCGCGCGATTGAAACCATTGTCCGAGGCTGACACATTGGTCACCGTGCCAGTGTCGACGCTGATGCCCTGCTCGAGCGCGAACCTGGCGCGCAACCCGCCGCCAAGGCTCTCCTCGCCGCGTATGCCCCAGCGGCTCGCCTGGGCCCCGCCGCTTTCTAGCACCGTTGTCTTGCCCGGCGCCGCCCCGACCTTGACATCATTCTGGCCGACCCACGTGTCGGCGATGCCCCAGAGGGTCACGTTGGCAGTGGCATCGGCACTCGACAGGACACCAAGCACGATCACGACAAAGGAGGACTTGTTCATAGCTTACCTCAAGGGGCGGAAGACCAACCCATCTGTCGTCAGTCGTCAGATGAGTTAGGCCACTATAACCCCTCAAGGGCCACCGATAGATAGGTGGAAACACCAACTCCTACGACGGCCTTGCCCTGCGTGTGCAGAAAACTACTCGCCGACCTTCGCTCGCAATCGCTCCCGGCTGTTGCTCAGATGCAGGAACATCGCGGCCCGGGCCGCGGCGGCATCCGCGCGCCGGATCGCGTCATAGATGGCCTCGTGCTCGGCTTGCGCGATGTCCTTGCCGGATTCGAGCGACGGCAGCGGCTCGGAGAAGCGCGGCCCGGCACCAGCACTCTCGCTGGCAAGGGGTTGCGCCGCATCCGCGACGCGGCGCGCAATCGTCACCCTCTCCAAGCTGCCGAGCACCTCCTCGAAGTACTCGTTGCCGGTGGCGGCCGAGATTTGCGCGTGGAAGCGGTAATCATCCTCCACAGTGCTGACGCCGGCGCGGCGATGGGCGTCAAAGGCGTCCAGCGCCTCTCGCATCGCCTTCAGGTGCTGATCTGCGCGCCGCAAGGCCGCCAGACTGGCCGCCTCAGACTCCAGGATGATTCGCAGCTCCAGCATCGCAAGGACCTGGCGCGCCTTGAAGTCGCCGGCACCGATCCTCAGGATCGGTTGCGCCACTGGCGGGGCCAGCACAAAGGTGCCCTTGCCCTGCAGCGTCTCCACAATGCCGTGAGCCTGGAGCCGCGACATCGCCTCCCGCACGACGGTGCGGCTCACGCCGAACTCACGCATCAGTTCCGGTTCCGAAGGCACCCGGTCGCCAGGCCTCAACACCCCATCATTGATACGATGGGAGATACCATCGACAACGCGCTGGGGCTGACTCTTTGCCCTTGCGACACTTTCCTGCATACCAATCTCCAGTGGGCGGCGCCCAAGTCCTTTGAGCGATTATACCAACTCCCCCAAACACACCTGACGACTGACAGGTGGGCTTCTAGGCGAGAAATCTAGGGTTAGCACCCATATAGGTTGTCTGACGTCTTGGCTATATTCCCCAACACGTCAGACGACTGACGGCTAACGAAAGGACACCATGAAGATCGAAAGCGTGCGCGGCACCGAATTTACCTATACTGCGAGGCGCTCGGTGGACAGCGCCGGTCACTCGCACCCTGGGCCGGCCACGCGCGCGCGCCTGATGTGCGGAGACGAGATGAAAGGCGGACTGTCAACCCCCGAGGAATACGGCGCCTTCGCCGAACAGCTAGTGGCGCGCGGCTACAAGGCTATTAAGTTGCACACCTGGATGCCGCCGGTAGCCTTCGCCCCGGATCCCAGCATGGACATCAAGGCTTGCGCCGCGGTCCGCGAGGCCGTGGGCCCGGACATCGCGCTCATGCTCGACGGCTACCATAACTACAGCCGCACCGACGCGCTGCGCATCGGCCGTGAACTCGAGAGGCTCGGCTTCGCCTGGTTCGAAGAGATGATGAACGAGCAGAGCATGGCTTCCTATTCGTGGCTGTCGAACCAGCTTGACATTCCAATCCTTGGCCCCGAAAGCCTGTCCGGCAAGCACTACAGCCGCGCGGACTGGGTCAAGGCGGGCGCATGCGACATCCTGCGTGCCGGYGTCGCCGGCAGTGGTGGCATCACGCCGACGCTGAAGGTAGCCCACCTTGCCGAGTCCTTCGGCATGAACTGCGAGATCCACGGCAATGGCGCCGCCAACCTGGCCGTCTGCGCGGCAATCAGAAACTGCCGCTGGTACGAACGCGGCCTGCTGCACCCCTTCCTCGACTACGACGAGGTGCCGGAATATCTCAACAGCATCGCCGACCCAATGGATGGTGAAGGTTTCGTCCATCTGTCCCGGCAACCGGGCCTGGGCGAGGACATCAACTTCGAGTACATCGCGGCCAATGCCGTCGCGAGCTACTGAGCATCGGCCGACATCATGAACTATCCCCGTACCCTGCGCGCGTGCATGCTCGCCATCCCGCTACTGGTGGCGGCGGCAGGCGCCGCCGAGGCGAAGACGCCGGACGACCAGCTCGTCATGGGCCTGAGCCTGAACAACCTGCTGTCGCTGGATCCGGCAGCCGCCACCGGCAACGACGTGGTCGAGGTCGCCTGCAATGTCTATGACTACCTGGTCGAGCTCGATCCGCACGACATTACCAAGGTGCTGTCCGGCCTGGCCGAAACGTGGACGATCGCCCCGGACAGGCGCAGCATCACGTTCACGCTGCGGCGCGGCGTGAAATTCCAGTCCGGCAACCCGCTGACCGCCGAAGATGCGGCCTGGTCGCTGCGGCGGGTGTTGAAGCTGAACCTCGCGATGGCCTCGCCGTGGAAAAGCTACGGCTTCACGGCGCAGAACGTCGACCAGTTGATCCGCGCGACGGACCCGCTCACGCTGGTCGTGGAGCTGCCCAAGCCAACGGATCCGAAGATCGTGCTGTACACCCTGGGGACGTCGGTCAGCTCGKTGATCCTGGACCGCAAGAAKGTGATGGAGCACGACCGCAACGGCGACTTGGGCGCGGCCTGGCTGACCACCAACGCAGCCGGCTCGGGACCGTTCGTGATGAACGAATGGCGCGCCAAGGAAGTGCTGCTGCTGAGCCGCTTCGATGGCTATTGGCGCGGACCGGCGAAGCTGCGCCGGGTGATCCTTCGCCACATGACCGAGTCTCAGACCTTGCGCCTGATGCTCGGTCGCGGCGACATCGACATCGCCTCCGGCATGTCGGTGCCTGATATCGCTGCAATGAAGAACGCCGCCGACACCGAGGTACATGATGTCATGCGGGGCACGCTGTATTACATCGCCGTCAATGCGAAAGACCCGAGATTCGCCGACCGGCGCGTGCGCCAGGCCGTCCTGCGCCATCTCGTCGACTTCGACGGCATCAACCGCACCGTGATGCCGCACTACGGCGTCTACCACCAGCGCCCGGTCCCACTGGGCCTGCACGCGACGCTGCCAGAGCCGGGCTACAGGCTCGATAATGTGGCGGCCAGGAAGCTGCTGGCGGAGGCCGGTTTTGCAAGTGGCTTCAAGACGACGATCCGGGTCGTGGCCGAATCCCCGTTCACGAACATCGCGACGAACCTGCAGTCCACGCTGGCCAAGGCCGGCATCGAGGCCAGCATCCTGCCGGGCACCGGGAACCAGGTCTATGGCGCGATGCGCGACCGGAATTTCGAGATCATCGTCGGGCGCGGCGGCGGCGGTGCCGAACCGCACCCGCATTCAAGCCTGCGCGCCCTGGTTTACAACCCGGACAACCGCGATGCGGCCAGGCTGACGAACTTCCAGGGATGGCGGACCTCGTACTTCGATCCGCAGCTCAACCAGCTGATCGAGAGCGCCCTGCTCCAGCAGGACGAGGGTATACAAGCCCAGACCTACCAGGATGCACAGCGCCTGTTCGACGCCGAGGTGCCCGCCATTCAGCCCATCTCCCAGATGATTGAGACGGTCGTCCTGCGCAAGGACGTGCGCAACTTTGCTGGCCATCCATCGGCGACAACACGGTTGCGCGAGGTTTACAAGCAGCGCTGAACCGGCCAAACGCATTTCGCCGGCGTTCGCCCCGACAGCGCCTGGTGGCGACGCATCAACACTCTTCCGACGGAGAATCCCGTGTCCGCAGCATCTGTCCTTCCCTCACCCGCACCGCGGCGTCCGTCCGCCGGCGCGCGGCGACTGCGCTTGTTGAGCCAGCGCCTGCTCAGTGTCGTACTCACCCTGCTCGGCTTGCTGCTGCTCACCTTTGTCATCGGCCGCCTGATGCCGCTCGACCCGGTGCTCGGCATCRTCGGACCCGATGCCGACCGCTCCACCTACGAGCAGGTCTATCGACAGCTCGGCCTGGACCGCCCGCTATTGGTRCAGTTCGGCTACTACCTGCGCGATCTGCTGCACGGCGACCTGGGCAATGCCTTGCTGACCGGCCATCCCGTACGCGATGACCTTGTCCGTGTACTGCCGGCCACAGTGGAACTGGCCACGCTGGCGATCGTCGTGGGCACCCTCGTGGGTGTCCCGCTCGGCGTGTTTGCCGCGACCCATCGCGGCCGCCTGGGCGACCATATCGTCCGCCTGGTCAGCCTGTTCGGTTATTCCACGCCGATCTTCTGGTTCGGCATGATGGGGCTGCTGATCTTCTACGCCTGGCTGGGCTGGGCGGGCGGCATCGGGCGGGTCGCGTTCGCCTATGACGGCGTGGTCCCGTCCGTGACCGGTCTGTTGATCGTCGACACCGCAATGGCGGGCGAGTGGGAGGTGTTCCGCAGCGCCGTCCGGCACATCGCCCTGCCGGGCTGCATCCTGGGCCTGCATTCGATAGCCTATATCAGTCGCATGACTCGCAGCTTCATGCTGTCGCAGCTCTCGCAGGAATACATCCTGACCGCGCGCGTCAAGGGACTGCCAGAATGGGCCGTCATCTGGCGCCACGCCTTTCGCAACATCCTCGTGCAACTGCTGACCATCGTCGTGCTGGCCTATGGTGGCCTGCTCGAAGGCGCCGTGCTGATCGAAACGGTGTTCGGCTGGCCGGGCTTTGGCCAGTACCTCACCAGCAGCCTTCTCTTGGGCGACATGAACGCGGTCATGGGATCCGTGCTTGTCGTCGGTATCGTGTTTATCGCGATCAACCTGCTGTCCGACGCCCTCTACCAGGTATTCGATCMGAGGACCCGCCAATGACTACCGCTTCGACCAACGACCGCACTATCGACCCGCGCATCGTGGGTGCCCAGCCACACCTGCCGCGATCCGGCTTCCAGGCGCTGCTGAACGATATGCTGCGCGGACTGCGCCGTCTGTTACGCAATCCCCTGACGGTGGCAGGGGTCGTCGTCATCGCTGCCCTGCTGCTGATCGCCCTACTCGCCCCCTGGATCGCCACGCACGATCCGTTGGCGCAAGACCTCGCGGGGGCGCTGCAGGCGCCGAGTGCTGCTCACTGGTTCGGCACGGACGAGTTCGGGCGCGACATCTTCAGCCGGCTTGTCTACGGCTCGCGCATCACGCTGTACATCGTGTCACTGGTGACGATCGTCGTGGGTCCGATCGGCCTGGCGGTCGGGGTCACTTCCGGCTATTTCGGCGGCTGGGTCGATACCGTCTTCATGCGCATCACCGACATCTTCATTTCCTTCCCCAGTCTCGTGCTTGCGCTGGCGTTCGTGGCCGCCCTCGGCCCCGGCCTCGACCATGCCGTGATCGCGATCGCGCTGACGGCCTGGCCACCGATTGCGCGGCTGGCCCGCGCCGAAACGCTGTCGCTGCGCAAGGCCGATTTCATCGTGGTCGCCCAACTGCAAGGGGCATCCGCGCTGCGCATCCTGGTACGCCACATCGTTCCCTTGTGCCTCTCGTCGGTCGTGGTGCGCCTGACCATGAACATGGCCGGGATCATCCTGACGGCCGCCGGACTCGGATTCCTGGGCCTGGGTGCCCAGGCCCCGTTGCCGGAATGGGGCGCGATGATCTCTGAAGGCCGTCGCTACATGCTGGACAGTTGGTGGATGGTGGCTATGCCAGGGGCGGCCATCCTAATGGTGAGCCTTGCCTTCAACCTGTTGGGTGATGGGCTCTATGACGTACTGGACCCGCGCAGCGAATGATACGAGCCAATATGAACCCCTCTCTTTCCATTCCACGATTACAGGTCCGCGACCTAAGCGTCGGCTTCGACAGCGGCGGCCGGACCGTCAATGCCGTCCGCGGCGTCTCCTTCGACCTCTCGCGTGAAAAACTCGGCATCGTGGGTGAGTCCGGCTCGGGAAAGTCCACCGTCGGCCGCACGCTGCTGCGGCTGCATCCGCCCAGTGCCAGAATCGAGGCCAGCAAACTCTCTTTCGACGGCATCGATCTGCTGACGGCCAGCGAAAGCACGATGCGCAGCATTCGCGGCAGTCGCATGTCGATGATCATGCAGGACCCGAAGTACTCGCTCAATCCGGTGATGCGCATCGGCGACCAGATTGCCGAAGCGCTGCTCGCCCACAGCAGGATGCCAAAGGCGCAGGCGCGCCAGCACACACTCGCGATGCTGGAATCCGTGCGGATCCGTGAACCGCAGCGCGTCTGCAGGCTCTATCCGCACGAAATCTCCGGCGGCATGGGCCAGCGCGTCATGATCGCAATGATGCTGATCCAGAAGCCAGAGATCGTAATTGCGGACGAACCCACGTCCGCACTCGACGTTTCCGTGCGCCTGCAGGTGCTGTCCGTGCTCGACGAGCTGGTCGCCGAACGCGGGCTCGGCCTGATCTTCATCAGCCACGACCTGAATCTGGTGCGCCACTTCTGCGACCGCGTGCTGGTGATGTATGCCGGGAGGGTGGTCGAGTCGATCGCCGCAGCGGATCTCGACCAGGCACGGCATCCATATACCCGCGGCTTGCTGAGCGCCCTGCCCAGCCTCGACCATCGCCGCAAGACCCTGCCGGTGCTGCAGCGCGACTCGGCCTGGCTCACCGCATGACTGGAACAACCATGGCAATCATCGAAGTCAACGGGCTGAATCTCAGCTTCGGTCACGGAGTGACCACCAGCAAGGTATTGAACGACGTCTCGTTCGAAGTGGCGCAAGGCCAGTCGTTTGGCCTGGTCGGCGAGTCCGGATCGGGAAAGACC
This sequence comes from Cupriavidus sp. 01L46, assembly GCF_056399905.1. Classification (NCBI taxonomy): domain Bacteria; kingdom Pseudomonadati; phylum Pseudomonadota; class Betaproteobacteria; order Burkholderiales; family Burkholderiaceae; genus Cupriavidus; species Cupriavidus sp. 01L46. Next base: position 11,324 of record NZ_JBFTSF010000129.1, on the reverse strand, counting down.
ACCGTGTTGCGCTGCCTCGCGGGGCAGTACACGCACTGGGAGGGCAAGCTGAACATTGCCAGCCATCCCCTCGGCCACAAGCCGGACCGGGCGCGCTGCCGCCAGATCCAGATGGTGTTCCAGGATCCGTACGGTTCGCTGCATCCACGCCATACCGTGTACACAGCCCTTGCCGAACCGCTGCGCATCCATGGCATGGGCGATGAGCGAGCACGTGTTGATGCCGTGCTCGACAAGGTCGGCCTGCATGCTGGATTCCGGTTTCGTTATCCCCACCAGTTGTCAGGCGGGCAACGCCAGCGTGTGGCGATCGCGCGCGCCTTGATCCTCGAGCCGAGCATCCTGTTACTTGACGAGCCTACCTCGGCATTGGATGTGTCGGTACAGGCCGAGATCCTGAACCTGCTGGCATCGCTGCGCGAGCGGGATGGACTCACTTATCTAATGGTGACGCATGATCTGGGCGTCGTCGCGCATCTGTGTGACTGCGTTGCGGTGATGCAGCAGGGCTGCATTGTCGAAACCGTTGCCGTTGACGACCTTTGCAACCATGCCGCGCGGCATCCTTACACACGGATGCTGGTGGACGCAACGCGCTCCTACAACCCACAGTTCACTGCTGTTGGCGATCACTAGCGGCGCAGACATATGCGCTAACAGCGACTTCGCAGCCCGCTATATCCAGGCCACAGGATCGCCGCTCGTCAGAGACCGGCGTTCCTGGCCTGCTCTATGTGAGAAAGGCTGACACATTCGCTTTGCTCTACGCCTGTGGGCCGTCCTCAAATGGACAGCCCCTGTCCTCGAGGCGCGGCGTCCGAGCTATCGCATAAAAGCTGCGTTCTTTACTACTTTTTGACTTATGTGTCATCTCCAGCTTTATCCCGGCATGACCTCCTGTCGACGCGATGCCCAGGGTGTCGAGCGCTGGTAGCTGGAGGTGACCGGCAAGGGCAACAAGACGCGACTGGTGCCGGCGACCGACGAACTGACCTGATCCTGAAAGAGGTGTTTGGCATGGCCGCGGCGTGCCTGCGGGGACGCGGGCCGGCATGGGAGCCGCAAGCCGCGGTGCGCTGGCCAGCGCCTCGGCGCACTGGCTGCGCCACACCGCTGGCTCGAACATGACCGACCAGCAGGTCGGCAAGAAACAGTAAGCCTAGAGATAAATTCAACATCATGAAACTATGGTGGACGCCAACAGGCAAAAAGCCGCTAACGATCTTGCTCATGGGCTCGTGCTACAAGGTAGCGCCCATTACCGAAAACGAGCGGCCTGTGCTCGGACCGTTCCAGGCGGATAACTCGTCCGATATAAATAACATGATCGCCCTCAGGATGGGCGGAAACCTTCACACATTCCAATTTGCAGCGCATGAACTAATGATGGGAATACCTCCCAAACCGGATCGAAAGGTGATGTTTCGAAATTTGTCATCGCTAGCGATCGAGAACTGTTTGGATAACTCAATTTGATTTTCTGAGATGATATTCACTACGAACCGCTCAGAATCCCGAAACGCAGTGTAACTTTTTGATGAAAGAGATTGGCTCCACAGGATTAATGGTGGATTTAGCGAGACAGAACTGAACGAATTGACTGTCATTCCACACCTTCTTCCGGTGGCGTCCAACGTGGTCATCACAGTCACCCCTATCGGCGCGCGTCAAGGTAGATGTCGCCTCATTCATGCAACCAAACGCTGTTTTTCGGCACCTGGCTTGATACCGGTGGGCACGGCAATCTCGCGCTCCGGATTGAGCGTGACCGTGTCGATTGGCGACCAGTCTCGAGTGTGGCGTGACCAACGACGCGGGTTGCGCTCACGAGCCTGAACGTACAGCGCATGGCGCGTGGCCAGAATGTTGGCGTATTGTCCGGCGTGGCGCTGTGCCGGGCTCACGTAGCGGATGCCGCTGTGCCGATGCCCATGGTTGTACCAGTGCACGAACTGCGCCGCCCAGGTACGCGCCGCAGTCAGATCCGCAAAGCCCGTAGAGGGGAACTCCGGCCGGTACTTGGCGGTGCGGAAGAGGCTCTCCGCGAAGGCATTATCGTCACTCACTCGTGGACGCGAATACGAAGGCTTGACGCCCAGCCAGTGCAACATCTGCCTTTCCAGATGCCGATCACGTCGGATGCATCCTTGCCGACCACCAGCCGCCGCAGGGCCGTATTGATGAGATGCGCCACCGTCGTGTGTGCACGGCCGTGATGGGATTCCCCGTAGCCGACCAGCCCGCATTCTGTCGTGACCTTGACCACCACGGCGTCGCGCTTGATGGCGCGGCCCACGCCCAGTACCACGCTGTCCGCCTGCGCCACCGGAAACGAGACCGCGAACGCGTGCACGTCGCGAACCACGAGTCGCGATGCACCCGCCGATTGTGTATCCCCGCACACGGCACTCCCCTCGCCAGCGCCGCCGACTGGCCGCACGTCCCCGCCTTTCATTTGCGTGCGCCTTGCCGGCGCAGGGAACTGATTGTGGCCCGCGGCGACACGACCTCTGGATCCGTGCGCAATTCGATCAGCGCCGGCCTGCCTGACGACCGCGCGCGCTCGAACGCCGCCGGGAAATCCGCGGTGCGCAAGACCTGCTCGCCCGCCATGCCGTAAGCCTCTGCCAGCATGGTGAAATCCGGATTGACCAGATCGGTGTCCGGCGCCACGCGCAAAAAGGATGAGGCCGGTACTACCGGCGGATAGGGAGCGCCATGACGGCGTCGCGGTCTGGTCTTGCGCCCCTTGGGTGACGATCCCGTCGATCCTGGCAGACTATGGACACGTTCCATGATGGTCCTCATCAAACGTTCGATATGTCCCCCGAAGTACGGCCTTCCTGCGGGGCGGTACATCAACTCAACACCATACTCCCGACACCCCGCTCGCAATGCCCTGCTTTTGAATTCGGCCGCATTATCAAGGTGAAGTAGCTGTGGAATGCCCTGCATCGGCCAATCGACGCTAACATTGAGGCTCGCGAGCCAGCCATCCTTTGGCAAGACAACGCGGGTCAATAGCAACGCGACCGTTGCCGCATTGGGGCGGTCCATCCCGACATATACGCCGACGACGCATCTTGTCGAGACGTCGAGGGCTATGCTTAGCCATGGCCGCCCAATTGGGCGCCGGCTCGCATCATCCACCAGCATCGAATCGGCCAGCGTGTGATCAATCTGCACAATATCCATCGGACAGCGCGCCACAAGATGACCTGGGGGAATCTCAGAACCCGGCAGCGTTGCGAGCCGAAGGGCCTCTTCTTTCCGATGGGCGGCCCAGCGTCGCGAGATGGTAGCTCTGCTTGGCGGACTAACACTTGCCCCTGCGCATCGCTTCCGGATTTCGACCTCGAGCTCGAAAAGCGGATGAGCGAGATGACGCTGTCGCGGCAGCCAATCGATCAGGACCTCACTCACGATTTCCTCGACAGTCGCTGCTAGACGCGGCTTTCCCACTTTGGGACCTCGGTCATAAGGTATCAACGCGCTCGCCACAGGATCTGCGAGCAAGCGCCGGCGCAAGTGATAAACCGTAGCCCAATGGATTCCAAGCAATTTGCCAGCGTTCTCTGCTTGCTTAAGCGAGAGAGGAGCCGTCCCAAGCGGACGTAAGACCCTCGCAATCGCCAGTTCGCGCTTCGTTGCAATCCGCATCGCTATGTTCAAGACAGTGGTCTTACACATACTAGGCGATTTACTGATCAGTCGACCCGCGTTGGCGGAATTAGTGGACGCGGCGCCCCAAAACGCGTTGCCTACGAACAACAGCGGTATACGTCATAACGCAGCAGAAATCGTTTATGTATCAATCAGTTAGATCGATGATCATTGGCGGATTTAGTGGTCACCGTTTGCCGAATTAATGGTCGGCAACAACTACCAGGCTAAATGATGGAGACGATCAAAGGCTACCCCTCGATAATCGCTTGAAAGGTCGAGAAATCGAAATTCTCAAGCTTATTGATCAAGGCCACTCAAATAAGGAGATCGCGCGAGCGCTGAGCATTAGCGTTGATACGGTCAAGTGGTACCTTAAGTCGATATTCAATAAGCTGTGCGTGGTGCGTCGCGGTCAAGCGATTGCCGAAGCGAGAAGGCTACGGTTGCTTGACACGTGTAACACGGATCCAGATTGAGAAGCGCTTTCGCTGATRCTGCCGTTGAGGATCGCTAGTTCCGCCAAGAAATAGCTGGCCAGACGGATACCCCGCGATGGCCTGAAGTTACCTTTCTCAAGGTGAGCATCGCATGATGGCTAACAGGTTGGACCGAGACGAGGAGAACCCGATAGTAAATGCGAGTAGCCATGCTCGATAATCAGATGGAGACCTCGCCCGCGAATTCCATATGAACCATCTGGCTGTACGGTCTGCACAAACGGGCCGTACATAGACGCACCGCCTTCACCTGTCGACCACATGCCAATCAGCTTGTAATCCGGGAGGCGTCCACATAGGTCTTTCCCTAGAGGGACCTCGCAAGCTAGGCCGCTCGGCGGGAGAGAGGTCCGCCGGTTTCATTGTTCGACTCAATTTCCGCTCTACGCATCAACCCCGATACGCTCAAGCCGGCGGTCGGGGCTATATTCCGTGGAGCAGGTCGCGAAAGTAATCGCGAGTGCTTTTTTTCTCGTTGATCGCTTGACGCGTAGTATTGATAAACCAAGGCATAATCAAAGTGACGCTGCTATCTGCCAATCCAATATTGATGACACTACTGGCTGATGGRCTATCGGCACCATCGGTCGAGCGGACACTCATCGTTTCGGCCTGCAGTGCCTCGCTGCAAGCGGGCCGCTTATCGGCAAGGTCGTCGTGTGCATGCGAAAGAAATGGAGTAAGCGATACTGCTAGCGGTACGAGTAGGCGCGCGAAGATGGCGTCTTTCATGTTCGTGTCCTTGCAAAGATTCGACTGAGGAACGGCACGACCCCAAGGGCGCGGCCACGCATATTTTCCACCAGATCTTTCTCTAAACGTGTCTTAATCGTTATGAGATTTGTCTCGAATTGTCAGAATATGTGGCGTCGTGTAATGGCGGGGTATGTGGCTGTATGTGGCACCCTACATGTGCGTGAGGGTACGCGGAAAGCACGAAAAATTTCTAGTGACCATCTCGTGAGTTGACCTCAATGAGATCTTCTATGGACCGCCCCCACGCCCATGAGCGGTCCTTTTGGGAGTGAAAGAGGTGGATTAGTGGTTTCATGTGACACCCAGGAAGAATTTCGAAGCACCAAAGTCCCTATTCGATAATAGGCCCGGGCTCCGCCTACTGCACCGCAAGGGCCGTGCCACGTTTTGACTTCCTCTCCGGGCTAACCCCCGGAGATTCCTCCAGCGAGCGCCTGAAGTCCCAGGCGGGCAATGTTCCGGGCCGCGTTCGTGTCGCGGTCGTGGACCGACCCGCACGAACAGCACGTCCACTGCCTTATTCCAAGGCCGGCCCTACCTTTCGGACTGCTCGCGGATATGACTCCGCAGCACGAGCACGTTTGGGTTGAAAACGCTTCGTTGACCTCTGCGAACACCACACATTGCCTGATGGCCTTGTACTTGAGTTGTGTCCGGAACGTGGTCCATGCGGCGTCGTGTACGGACTTCGCCATACTCGTTTTTGCCAGCGCTTGCGCGTTCACGTTGCCTACGAAGATTCCTGCATGTCTTTTGACCAGCGCCGATGTTTCCTTATGGATGGCGTCCTTGCACTGATTTGCGATCTTGGCGTGGATTGCCTTCACGCGGCGCTTCTTGTTCGCGCGTTGAGCGATGCCGAGCGCTTGCTCAGACTCGCGATAGAAGCGCTTAGGCCCGAATTTCTCACCGTCGCTGTACGTCGCCAAGGTCTTCAAACCAAGATCGATGCCGATCACGTCCGAGCCATCCGGCACGCGTTTTTCTTCGACCTCCACCTTGACAGCGATGTTGACGTACCAACGCCCGCGCGAGTCCTCGTTGAAGCTGCCCGCGCCAAGCTCATACTTCGACGGGCCATACGAGTCCCACAGGCCGATCTGAAGACCATTGAAGTGCAGTTGCCCGTTCTTGTACTTGATGCCTTCGCCCTTGAATGGAACCCATCCGAGCAAATACTTCGGCCACTTTCGGTTGCTCACGCGCCAATTGATTTTCTGGCGCCTGAACTGTTTAAGCCGCGTCGCGAATTCCTTGCACGTCTCTTGAACCGTTCGGGAATCGACGCGCACGCCTTCGCATTTGCTGAAGCCCGCTGTGAGTTTCTGAAGGTCGAACCCTGACAGCCAGACCTTCGGGCGATTGCAGTAACGCTTCAGGCTGCGATACTGGGTTTCATTGCAGAAACTCCAAACCGTGTTCACGTCGCGCGCCATCGCAAGCGTCGCCTTCGCGTGCTTGTCCTTGATGCGCAGCTTCAGTGTCTTTACGGTTTCCATTCCCGTATAGTGCGCTTGGTCTTCCAAATTCGGCAAGAGAAGAAGATGGCGCGTCCACGCAAGACTGATACGGATTTACGGCACGGACGGCACTGCGTCTTTGCCCTGCACGTACACTTGGTCTTCGTGACCAAATATCGGCGCAACGTGTTCAAGAAGGAGCACCTTGACGCAATGCAGGCCATCCTGGCCAGGGTATGCAAGGACTTCGAGGCCGAGTTGGTAGAGTTCAACGGCGACCACGACCACGTCCATCTGCTGGTGAACTACCCGCCGAAGGTCGCCCTATCAGCGCTCGTCGCATCGCTCAAGGGCGTGTCGAGCAGACTGCTGCGGCAACAGTTCGGGGATTTCCATCCGTGGCTCAAGCGGCGGGGCGTGCTTTGGTCCCCGTCCTACTTCGCGGCGTCGTGCGGCGGGGCTCCACTGGATATCCTGCGCCAGTACATTGAGCAGCAGCAGACCCCTCACTAGCCCCCAAATTCCCGGCTTACCGAGAGTGAGACGTGCCGGCGGCAGGTGCGAGTATCGTTCAGAGCGGATTTCGGGCGTGTTCGGTCGAATCGCGCCAGGCAATGAAGCGTGCGGCACGCTGTTTGCGATATAGCGAGGCGCGCAGCAGATGTCGCTTGAGTGTGAAGTGCCTCCGGATGGGGCCAAAGCTCGATGGGAACGCCTGCGTGCGCTTCAGGGCGTGAAAGCCGCGCATGCGCCGCTCCCGTTCGCGGGTCGGCTGGTGACTGTTCTCTGCCCGATTGTTCAACCGGGCGGCGGCTTTAACGAACACGTGTTTGACGTTCGCCAGCGCCGGGATCTCGCCTTTCGCCGCCGGATAGCTGCGCAACTAATCGGTGACGATCTTGCGCGGGACTGGGCAGKAACGTAGCACGCGATTAAAAAGGCGTTTGACGACAGCCTTGTCGCGCCGCTTCTGCAACAGGATATCAAGTTCGGCACCGTGCTCGTCGACCGCCCGCCACAGCAGGTACGGCTCGCCGCGCAGCGTCACGAACATCTCGTCCAGGTGCCATGTTCCGCCCGGTCTTCTGCGCGCGGCCTTGACACGATGAGCAAAGCGGGCATCGAATTTATCGCACCAGCGACGGATCGTATCGAAGATCACCGTCACGCCGCGCTCGAACAGCAATTCCTCGATGTCGCGCAGCCTCAGGTTGAACCGGAAGTACCAGCGCACCACCTGGCTGATGACCACCGCCGGGAAGTGGTGGCCGTGGTAGAGCGATTTCCTCTTCATCATCGCACCATCTTACGCAACCGCCCCATCAACGTGACAGTGCCGGAGGGAGCCAACACCGTCATCATTTCAATCGCCGTTGGCGCAACTTGCCGGCTTCAGCAAATGCCCGCTACCGTGCGATCTCAGAACTGCGCTTCGCTCAACGCATTGACCGGCACCGCGCCCGCCACGATGGCATCGCGCAAACCCGATGCCTGCGACAGGATGTGCTCCGCGAAGAAATGCGCCGTCGAGATCTTGGCGTCGTGGAAGGACGGATCCTCGGCACGCTTCGCRTCCGCCGCGAGCATCGCSCGGCCAAGCTGCCAGCCCGAAAACACGATGCCGCAGAGCTTCAGGTAAGGCACGCTGCCGGCAAACACGGCATTCGGATCCGACTTGGCATTGGCCACGACGWACGCCACCACGGTCTCCAGCGCGGCGCGCCCCTTGGCCAGTTGCGCCTGCACCGCGGTGAATGCCGCRCCACCATGCTTGCCCAGCGCYGCCTCGGTCTCGGCGATCTGCGTGCAGATCGCACGGGCCACCGCGCCACCRTCGCGCAGCGTCTTGCGGCCGACGAGRTCGTTCGCCTGGATCGCGGTCGTGCCTTCGTAGATCGKCAGGATGCGGGCRTCGCGATAATGCTGGGCCGCGCCGGTCTCCTCGATGAAGCCCATGCCGCCGTGCACCTGCACRCCCAGGCTGGTCACATCGATGGACAACTCGGTGCTCCAGCCCTTGACGATGGGCACCATGAACTCGTAGAASGCCTGGCTTTGCTTGCGCACCGCKTCGTCGGCATGCTGGTGCGCCGTRTCGCACGCGGCYGCGGCCACATACGCTACCGCGCGCGCGCCTTCGATCAGCGAGCGCATGGTCATCAGCATGCGCTTGACGTCCGGGTGATGGATGATGGCCACAGCCTCGCGCGCGGAACCATCGACCGGACGGCTTTGCACGCGCTCGCGGGCRAAAYTCACAGCCTGCTGGTAGGCCCGCTCCGACACGGCGATGCCTTGCATGCCGACCGAGAAGCGCGCCGAGTTCATCATGATGAACATGTATTCCAGGCCGCGGTTTTCCTCGCCGACCAGCGTGCCGATGGCGCCACCGTGGTCGCCGAACTGCAGCACKGCCGTGGGGCTGGCCTTGATGCCCAGCTTGTGCTCGATCGACACGCAGTGCGCATCATTGCGCGCGCCCAGCGAACCATCCTCATTCACCAGGAACTTGGGCACRATGAACAGCGARATGCCCTTGACGCCCTCGGGTGCCGTGGGCGTGCGCGCCAGCACGAGATGGACGATGTTCTGCGCCATGTCGTGTTCACCGTAGGTGATGAAGATCTTGGTGCCGAACACCTTGTAGGTGCCGTCGCCCTGCGGTTCGGCGCGCGTGCGCACGGCCGCCAGGTCCGAGCCGGCCTGCGGCTCGGTCAGGTTCATGGTGCCGGTCCATTCGCCGGAGATCAGCTTGGGCAGGAAGGTGGCCTTCTGCGCGTCGCTGCCCGCGGTCAGCAGGGCTTCGATGGCGCCGTCTGTCAGCAGCGGGCACAGCGCGAACGACAGGTTCGCCGTGTTCAGCATCTCGTTGCAGGCGGTGGCGATCAACTTGGGCAAGCCCTGGCCGCCAAATTCCTGCGGATGCAGCACGCCCTGCCAGCCACCTTCGCCAAACTGGCGGAACGCGTCCTTGAAACCGGGCGTGGTGGTAACCACGCCRTCCTTCCAGCTGCTGGGATCGGTGTCGCCAATGCGGTTGAGCGGCGCCACCACTTGYTCGTTGAATTTGGCTGCCTCGTCGAGCACCGCCTGCGCCGTCTCCGGCGTGGCGTCCTCGAAGCCGGGCAGCTTGCTGACTGCGTCAAGATCAGCCAGTTCGTTCATCACGAACAGCATGTCCTTGAGCGGGGCACGGTAGGTCATTTTTTGGGGACTCCATTTTGGGGACAGGGCGCGGTGCATCTGGCCGGATGCCGGCACCGCATGGTCTGGGTACCGGATCGTAGCGCCCGCCGCGTCATGCGGGAATAACCAAACCTGCCCATTCATTGACAAAACCTGCCGCTTTGCGTCGCGCGGGTCGCCTGCCATGCACCCCAGTTCGATTGGCCGGATTTGTCACTAGTTCGGCCATTCCTGTCAGTGCCGGAGGTGGCGGGCACCTCTAGAATGCCTCGCAGCCGGCGTCGCCATGACCGTTGAATGCAACCGGCATAACGACAAACCGCCTGTCAGGAGACAAGACTATGGACCTGCTCGGTCAGATGATGTATGCGCCTTTGCAATTGTCCACGCTGCTGGAGCAGGCAGCGCGGCACTCCGGCACGGTGGAAATCGTATCCCGGCGCGTCGAGGGCGACATTCACCGCTATACCTACGGGGACTGCCATGTCCGCGCCATGCAACTGGCCAATGCGCTGACGGGCCGCGGCATCGTGGCGGGAGACCGCGTCGGCACGCTGGCGTGGAACGGCTATCGCCATATGGAGCTGTACTATGGCGTGACCGGCATTGGCGCGGTTTGTCATACCATCAACCCCCGCCTGTTCCCCGAACAGATCGCCTACATCATCAATCATGCCCGCGACCGCGTGGTCTGCTTTGATGCCTCGTTCCTGGGCTTGGTCGAGCAGATCGCGCCGCGATGTCCTCATGTCGAGTCATGGGTCATGCTGTGCGAGGCCACCAGCCTGCCTCAAGCACCGGCGCTGCCGCTCGAAAGCTATGAGGCCCTGATCGGCGGGCAGCCCGGCCATTTCAACTGGCCCCGCCTGGATGAGCAGCTGGCGGCGGTGCTTTGCTACACCTCCGGCACCACCGGCAACCCGAAGGGCGTCTTGTACTCGCACCRTTCGCTTTGCCTGATGGCCTATGCCTCGGCGCTGCCAGACGCGCTTTGCCTGCGTGCGTCGGACTCCGTGGTGCCTGTCGTGCCGATGTTCCACGTCAATGCCTGGGGGCTACCGTTCTCCGCGGCGCTGGTCGGGGCGAAACTGGTGCTTCCGGGTCCGGCGCTCGACGGCGCGTCCCTGTCGGCATTGTTCGACCAGGAAGGCGTGACGGTGTCGGCCGGCGTGCCCACGGTCTGGCTCGGCCTGGCCGACCATATGCGCCGCACGGGCAAGCGCTGCAACAGCCTGGAGCGTGTCATCGTGGGCGGCGCGGCATGCCCGCCGCAACTGGCCAGGGCGCTGGGCGAACTGGGCATCAAGTCGGTACACGCCTGGGGCATGACCGAGCTGTCGCCGGTTGGCACTGTGTTTTCGCCCTCGCAGGGCTTCGCGCAAAAGCCGGAGCAGGAGCGCGCGCAGCTCGAGGCCAAGCAAGGCAGGGTCGTGCCGGGTGTCGAGATGAAGGTCGTCGACGCCGATGGTGCCGAGTTACCGTGGGACGGGYGCTCGGCGGGCGACCTGATGGTGCGCGGCCATTGGGTCGTGGAGCGCTACTTCGGCATGGAGGAAACCTGCCTGGAGAAAGATGGCTGGTTCGCCACCGGCGATGTCGCCACGATCGACGCCGACGGCTATATGCAGATCACGGATCGCAGCAAGGATGTGATCAAGTCCGGCGGCGAATGGATTTCCTCGATCGAACTGGAAGGCATCGCCGTTGCGCATCCGGAAATCGAACTGGCGGCCTGTATCGCCTGTGCCCATCCCAAGTG
>NZ_JBFTSF010000128.1:0-25392 GCF_056399905.1 Cupriavidus sp. 01L46 | reverse complement strand
GCATTGACCTTGCGACCTATCTGCAACTGCCTCATGCAGCTGTTTGGCCCCGGCGACAGTGGATCGCGGCGCGGGGTCGTCGACGGCAGGCTGGACAAGCTCGGCGGGCAACGGCGTGTCGCGGCGACGTTCTCGCACATCGCGGCATTGCCGCTGGCGGTGGCGTACAGCGACCTGGTGGCGTCCGTTGCCAGGCGGGTGGCGCACCGGCTGGCCTCCCCCGACGTCCAGATCCTTGAAGTCCCGGAAGAACTGGCCGATACCGCCTTCGACATCGAACTGATTCGCAACCGGCGCACGCAGGCCGATGCCGCAGCCGTGTGGCTCAGACAGGAGATTCAGTCCGCGGTCGGCGAAATGCGTTGAGGCCGGGGTTGCCCGCGCGATACGTCTCCCGCCGCGCGTGTGTCAGGCCAGGTGGCAGCGCACCCAGTGATCGGCGCCGTGAAGCCGCAAGGCTGGCTCGGACGACCGGCAGAGGTCTGTCGCCTGGGCGCATCGGGTGTGGAAGCGGCACCCGGACGGCGGGTCGAGCGGGCTGGGCAGTTCGCCTTCCATGACAACCCTTGGCAGGCGCCGGTTTGCCGGGCGGGCCGAGGGCGCCGCCGCCATCAGCGCACGGGTATACGGATGCAGCGTGTGGTGCCAGACCGCATCGCGCGGAYCCAGTTCTACGACTTGGCCGAGGTACATGACGGCGATGCGGTCCGACATATGCCGCACCACCGCCAGGTCGTGCGAGATGAACAGGTAGGCTATGCCGAGCGTTTCGCGCAGGTCCAGCAGCAGATTCAGTACCTGCGCGCGTACCGAAACGTCGAGTGCCGACACCGCCTCGTCGCAGACGATCAGCGCGGGATCCAGCATCAGCGCACGGGCGATGGCCACGCGCTGCCGCTGTCCGCCGGATAGTTCGTGGGGATGGCGGTTGGCCATATCGGGATGCAGGCCGACGCCGCGCAGCATGTTCGCGACCCTGGATTGCCGATCCCCGGCGTTGCCACGCCGATGCACGATGAGCGGAGCCTCAAGGGTCTGTCCGATGGTTGCGCGTGGATTGAGTGATGCGGCCGGATCTTGGAACACCATTTGCACGCGCGGACGTACCGCTTGCAGCGCGCGGCCGTGCGCCGTGGCGATGTCTTCGCCGTCGAGCCGAACCTCGCCTTCGTCGACGTCCGTGAGCCGCATGGCAACGCGTGCAACCGTGGATTTGCCACAGCCGCTTTCTCCCACTAGGCCCAGCGTCTCGCCGGGAGCGATGTCGAGCGAAACACGGTCGAGCGCGCGAACGACGCCGGCCTGCGTGTGATAGTGGCGAGATACCTCGTGGAGCGCCAGCAGCGGGGCGTTCATGCGACGGCCTCCTCTTGCGGTACCGGGCGGCGGACGACGTGGACCAGTGGCGCGTGGCACGCCACATGGCTGTTGCCGRCGGACCGAAGCGAGGGCGTTGCTGCACGGCAGCTATCTTGCGCGTGGGCACAGCGCGGCGCAAAGGCGCAGCCGGGCGGCATGGCCGTCAGCGGCGGCACGGTGCCCGGAATTTCGGGCAGGYGGGCGCCAGGCGGCAGTGTCTCGATGGCCAGCGAGGCCAGCAGTCCCGCCGTGTAGGGGTGTGCGGGGTGGGTCAGCAGCGCGTCGACCGGACCCTGTTCGACGATCCGGCCGGCGTACATGACCGCCGCGCGGTCTGCCGTCTCGGCGACCACGCCCAGGTCGTGGGTGATCAGCAACATGGCCATGCCCGTTTCGGCCTGCAGGCGCTTGAGCAGATTCAGGATCTGAGCCTGCGTGGTGACGTCCAGCGCCGTCGTCGGTTCATCGGCAATCAGCAGTTCGGGCTCGCCGGCCAGTGCAATGGCGATCATCGCGCGCTGGCGCATGCCGCCCGACATCTGGTGCGGATAGTCGTTGGCGCGCTCGCGTGGCGATGGCATCCGCACCTGTTCAAGCAGGGCAATTGCGCGCTGTGCGGCTTCCGCACGGCTAACGCGGCGATGCAGGCGGATGGTCTCGGCGATCTGGTCGCCGATTCGCATCACGGGATTCAGGGCCGACATCGGCTCCTGGAAGATCATGGCAATGCGGTCGCCACGGATGGCCTGCATGGCGCTGTCACCCAGCGAAAGCAGATCGGTGCCATCCAGCAACGCCTGGCCACTGGTACGCGCCACGCGACGCGGCAGCAGCCGCAGCAGCGCGCACGCGGTGACCGATTTGCCGGAGCCGCTTTCGCCAACCAGGGCCAGGGTCTCGCCACGGTTGATGGTCAGCGAGACGTCGTGCAGCGCCGCGACCGGTCCGTCAGGCGTGTCGAAGCTGGCGCGCAGGGCGCGTACATCGAGCAGCGTCATGGGTCAGCTCCGTCGTTGGCGTAGATGGGGATTCAGCGCGTCGTTCAGCCCGTCACCGATCAGGTTGAACGCGAGCACCGTCAGGACGATGGCAAAGCCGGGCAGGCCGCAGATGTACCAGGCATCGGCCACCTGCTCGCGGCCGCCGCCGATGATGGTGCCCCAGCTCATCACGTTGGGGTCGCCCAGGCCCAGAAACGCCAGCGAGGCTTCTGTCTGGATGGCGGTGGCCACGGTCAGCGTGGCCATGGCGATCACCGGCGGCAGCGCATTGGGCAGGATCTGGGTGATGATGATGCGCAGATGGCTCATGCCGATGCTTTCGGCTGCCAGTACGAACTCGCGCCCTCGCAGCGACAAGAACTCGGCGCGGACCAGCCGGGCCGTCGCGGGCCATGACACGACGCCGATAGCCACCACCACGGTGGTCACCGATGGCTTGAAGATCGCAACGAGGACCACCGCCAGTACGAACTTTGGCACGGTCTGGAAGACCTCGGTCAGGCGCATCAGCGTCGTGTCGACGCGTCCACCAAAATAGCCGCCGAGTGCGCCCACGGTGATGCCAAGCGACGCTGCCAAGACCGTGCTGACGAGCCCGATCAGCAGCGACACGCGCGCCCCCGCCGCCACGCCGGTGGCCAGGTCCCGTCCCATGAAATCGGTGCCGAGCGGATACGCGGGATCGTCGCCGGGCCACAGCATCGGCGGGCCAGCCATGTCCCACGGGTCGCCGGGAAAGACGAGGGGCCCGGCAATGGCGACGAGCGCCACCGCCAGCATCAGCAGGGCACCAAGCGTGATCGACGGATGCGCACTCGCGGCACGCCAGAGCGCGCGCGGCACGGTACGCGTGGGTATCCACCGGCGCCGAAGCGCAGCCGGCGCGTTCATGCGCGGCTCCCGGAGCCCGCTACCGAAACGCGCGGGTCGATGGCTGCGTAGAGCAGGTCCACAAGGATATTCACAACGGTAACCAGCAGCGAACTCAGCAGCAGGATGCCCAGCAGCAGGTTGAAATCGCGTGCCAGCACCGATTCGAAAGCCAGCCTGCCCAGGCCCGGCCAGCTGAACACTGACTCCACCAGCACCGCACCGCTCAGCAGCGACGCCACCTGATAGCCGGCCATCGTGACCAGCGGCAGCAAGGCGTTGCGCAGTGCATGTACCACGGTCACGCGGATTTCGCCTGCCCCCTTGGCGCGCGCCGTGCGCACGAAGTCGGCACCGTCAAGCTCCAGYATCGCGGTGCGTACCAGCCGGGTGTACACGGCCAGGTAGAACGTGGCCAGCGTGCAGGCGGGCAGGATGGCGTGCAGCGCCACGTCGCGCAGCCAGGCCAGTCCCGTGTACGCGGCGCTGACATCGGTCATGCCCCCCGACGGCAGCCAATGCAGCCGTGCCGAGAACAGGACGATGGCCATCAGGCCAAGCCAGAACGTGGGCATGGCATAGGCGACGAGCGTGCCTAGCGACACCAGCCAATCTGGCCAGCGACGCACGCGCACGGCGGACAGCACACCCAGGCCCACCCCGAGCACCAGTGCAATCGCCATGGCCATTGCCATCAGCACCAGCGTGGCCGGCAGGCGGCTCATGATCAGGTCGAACACCGGCATGTTCTGCCGGTACGAGAAGCCGAGGTCGAGGGTGGCGATCTGCCCGAGGTAGCGCACGAGCTGCAGCCACAGCGGTTGATCGAGGCCGAAGCTGGCGCGCAGCTGGGCCATGGTCTCGGGTGTCGCGGCACCGGCCTCGCCAGCCAGCACGTCGACCACATCCCCGGGTGCCAGCTGCAGGATAACGAAGTTCATCAAGGCGATGCCCACYACCACGGGCACCACCTGCAGCAGGCGCTGGCGCAGGAAGGCAAGGGCGATATGGCGGCGCATCGCTCAGGCCCGGGGTGTCAGCCATGMATCGGCATACGATGCGAACAGGCCGTCGCCCTGCGCGGTGGCCTTGCGGAAGCGGGCCGTGGAGACCGTGACCCATGTCTGCTCCACGAGATCGAGTACCGGCACGTCGTCCTGCACGATCTGCTGCCATTGCTTGATCAGCGCCTTGCGCTTGCCCTCGTCGGCCTCGCGCCCGGCGGCCTCCATGAGGCGGTCAAGCTCCGGATTCGAGTAGCCCGAGCCGTTGGTCCACGGCGCGCCCTTGATGATGTTCTTCGTCCAGAACAACCGCTGCACGCCGAGCGTGGGATCCGGCAGCCGGTGCAGGCTGGAGATCATCAGGTCGTAGTCCTGGTCGGTGAATACGCGACGCAGGTACGTGGCAGTGTCCCCAGCGCGAAGTTCCACGTCGATGCCCACGCGTGCCAGTGATTGCTTGATGAACTCCGCCGGCCGGCTAGCAGTGACCCCGCCGCCGCCATCGTAGTCCAGCGTGATGCGCAGCCGCTTGCCGTCCTTGCCTGGCTTGTAGCCGGCTTCGTCCAGCAGCGCGGCGGCCTTCTTGACGTCGAACGGATACTGGCGCGTATCGGGTGAGTAGTAGTTGACCACCGAAGACGGTACGGGCCCCGTGGCAGGCTTACCGTAGCCCAGGAACACCACCTTGAGCAGGGCGTTGCGGTCGATGGCGTAAGCCAGCGCCTGTCGCACGCGCCGGTCCGTGAAGTGCGGCTTGCGGACGTTGAACTGCGTCAGGAAGATTGTGGCCAGGTAGCGGCCGTCGTCGGTGTTGATGCGGTAGCGCTGCTTATCCTGGAAGCGGCCCAGGTTCGACAGCGGAATGCTGGAGCCGAGCGCGACATCGATCTCGCCGGCTTCGAGCGCTACAGTGCGCGCCGCGGCATCGGGGATGAACTTGAAGACCACGCCGTCCAGGTACGGCTGGTCCTTCTGCCAGTAGTTCGGATTTCGCTCCAGCCGCACGTGGCTGCCCTTGACCCACTCCTTGAACACGAACGGGCCGGTGCCCACGGGCGCATTGTTCAGCGGGTTGCTCAACACGTCCTTGCCCTCGTAGAGGTGGCGCGGCAGGATCTGCGCGCCGTACGTATTGATGTAGTTGATCAGGTAGGGTGCAGGCGACGACAGGCGAATGATGACCGTATGCGGATCGGGCGTATCGACGGCCGTGACGTTGGCAAAGGCCGCGCGGCCAAACGGGTGGAGCTTTTTCCAGACTTCCAGCAATGTGTACTGCACATCGGCGGCGGAAAAGTCCTTGCCGTCATGCCACTTGACGTTTTTGCGCAGCTGGAAAGTCGTGGTCAGGCCATCGGCGGAGGTCTTCCATGACGTTGCCAGAGCGGGCACGGGGCGCAGGTTCAGGTCGTAGGACACCAGTCCTTCCAGCACCTTKCTGGACACCTGCCCGATGTTCATCGTGGTGATGAACGCGGACGTCAGCAGCGTCGGCTCGGGTGATACCGCCACGTTGAGCACGCCGCCGCGAACCGGAGAGCCCTGGGCAGCGGCAGCGTCCGCGAGGACGTCCGCCGAGAACGGTACGCCGATGGAGAATAATGTGGAAGCAGCAAGGAAATCGCGACGGTTCATGGGGKGACGGCAGGATGGGATGATAGCGATAGCCATCGAGTTTAGGTACAGCTCGCCGCGCCGTGAACGAAGGAATTTCTCTTTGCTATCGCGTTTGCTGTGCGGTGAGGCGCATCAGGACGACGCCGTCTTTAATTGGAATCGACCTCTCGCGCCTGGAAACGGTAAGGTGGCTCAGTCTAACGAGTTCGCGCAGGGAATCCTGCTCAGTCTAGTTATTTTGGCCCCTCGTTGGCGTCGCCGGCCACGTGATATGTTTCCAACCCTTAGATTTGTAAGGACTCGCAGTCTGGTGAATTCGGTTTCCCTGCGGGGCCGTTCGGCCTGACATCCGACGTGTTGCTCGATGCGTTCGACCGAGTGATCGCCGCTGAACTGGCGCCGTGCGACTTCGCGCAGGCGCCGGCGAACCGCGCGGCGTAGCGTGGGGCTTGGCGCGGCATCCGGGACGCGAAGAGGCTAGGCGCGAAGCCGCGGGTCAAGTCCGGGTCGTCGACCGTATCGCTGCACTCAGCGTGCGGAGCGCGCCTCGGGCTTGCGTGTCCGTCGCATTCGCGTGGAGCACCACATCGCGCGTCGGCAAGGCCGGAAAGCCGAATTGAGGCCCCACGGCTGTTGTCCCTGGCGGTGCGACACGGCGACCGAGCGCGGCTACCGCGAGGCCGGCCGACACCGCCGCGCCGATCGTGATGATCCCGCCGCCGACAAAGACCTCCGTCCAAGCAACGCCGGCCTGGTCCAAGGCGTCGATGGCCATGCTGCGCACGCTGCATGGCTGCGCCTGTGTCGCCAGACGCAAGGGCTCACCAGGACAATGCGTGAAGTCCGGCGCGGCCATCCAGCCGAAGGTCTCCTCCAGGATCGTTTCGCCATCGAGGCGCCGGTTGTCATGGCGCAGGACGATGGCGGCGTCGAGCGTGCCGCGATCGAAGTCATCAAGGATTTCCCGCGACGTGCAGACTCGCATCTCGAGCACGATACCCGGCTCCGCGCTGCTCACGCGCCGCAGCAGCATCGGTAGTTCCGCACCGACGATGTGGTGGCTGATGCCGACTGCGGATTCAACCGGTCAACGTTTGACATGAGTCGCGTGTGTCAGCTTGTTTGCGACTCGCCGCTCGATGAAGAAGAAAACAGATTGCCAGCTCCGCTTTTCGGAATAGTACAGAGGTGCATGTCAGGAGGCACGAGAGCCAGAAGTGCCGCATTGTGACGAGCCCGGAGGATCTGCAAAAAGGCAGGTCTGGACGAACCAGGCAAGACGTGGGCGTGAGGAGTGGACGGTGAGGCCAATTGCGTAGGTCCCAATCCGCCCGCTAAACTCACGCGCTGCCAGTCGCAAGGCAAAGTTACTTCAGGTGAATGAGGACCGATCCCTCCGATATCTCCGGCGCGCCCACGCCCGTGCTTCCGGCGTTTTTCGCGATCCAGTCCTTCGCTTTCTGCACGCTTTCGTCAGTGCCTGCCTTGTCCTGGCAAACAGTCACCGAGAATCCGCCATCGCCGCTGCGTGCGAGGGTGTAGCCGACAAAGCCTTTGACCGAACGCATCAGTTCTTCGACCTCAGCCGTGTGCGTCTCCAGCAGATCGAACAACTCCTTTGCACCCTTTCCGGAAAATCTCCTTATAACAGTTTGCATGATTGCATCCTCCTGTTTGACCAGCGAGACGAGCACGCCGCACGAACAATGTGTGCAGCGTGTAGTACGTGGAAGTAATTGAGAGGGCCGCGCACCCGACTTCAGCGACCCATACCAAGTGTAGTAACTGTACCGTCGTAGTAAACCCGACAAGCGGTGCAAGATCCTGACGCATCAGTCAACGTCCGCAATTGGTCGAAAGTTGCTTTGAGTCGATCGCAACACCCCCGTTTCCCACACGCAACGCCCGCCGCATGGCGGCAACGTTGGAAGAGACGCAACAGCGGAAGGTACGTATTTGTACTTGATCTCGAAATGCCAGCCGCCGCGCGGGACGGCTTTCTGCTCCGACAGCAGCATGGGGGAGCGTTCGGCCAGCTTCGGCGCTGGCGCGCGCGTGGGCATGGTTCGTCCAGTGGAGCGGTGCTTCCGTTGTAGGCGCGCCGGCAGG
Source organism: Cupriavidus sp. 01L46 (assembly GCF_056399905.1). Lineage (NCBI taxonomy): Bacteria > Pseudomonadati > Pseudomonadota > Betaproteobacteria > Burkholderiales > Burkholderiaceae > Cupriavidus > Cupriavidus sp. 01L46. The sequence continues at coordinate 17,432 of NZ_JBFTSF010000128.1, read as the reverse complement.
AGGGTGCCTTAGGGCATCGTCCGACTTGCGTACATTGCGTCTATAAAAAAGCACCCGCGGCCGGGAGGGGGCGGGTGCTCAAGGGAATGCGGGGCAATCGCGTTTGCCCAGCGTCACTCTAGTGGAGTTAGGTTCGGGAGAACATAACTCTCGTGGCGGGTATGTTCGCCAGGCTACTCGGCAGCCAAGCAGCCTTCGCCCGTAGCTCGCGTGGCGCCGCGGCGGCGTTCATCAATCCGTGCGGTTAGGGGCGAAGGATCGTGGGGCGCCGTGTTAGGTTCCGGAGACGCCGGTGGTGGCCGATTATGATGCGTGGCAGGAGTGGGTTATGGKACCGGTGCTGGGTGCTGTGCTGGGTGCGCAGGGGGATTGCGCTGCGCGGCACCGGGCGACGGTGGAGGCGTGGCCGAAGTAGATGGCAGCCGCCTGAAGGCGCGAAAAAGGGGTGTAGGCGGCAGGGTGAAAGCGCCTACACCCTTGAGGACTGGCAACGGGGGTCAATCTGTAGCCGGTTTTGATTGTGGTGCATCGCAGCAATTTCAATACCCCTCGGATGAAGGGTGGCGTCGCGGAGCAAGGAAAACGGAAGGTGTATCTGGAGAATGAGGTACGCCTGCGAGCGTGGCCTACGACTCCCTGATCTGTAGAACCGCTGCGCCGACACCGCTCCAGGCCGCTTGACCTTCACCCAGTTCCGGGAGCGCACGCCGGCCTGATAGGCGCCGCTGCAGTTCCCGGCGCTGCCGGCGGAGTTGGTGAAGCGCGAGTCGAACTTGCTCCAGAGGCTGCAGCAGTTCTCGATGCCATCGCCCGAGACGGCGACCGCGGGATCCGCGACGCCAATGCCCGCATCGACGCTTACAACGTCGTCCGCGACACGCTGAATCAGGCGCAGCAGTAATTACACGCTAGATATCAACTACCAGGTGGGAGGGGCCGACATGCTGGCTGTGCGGCGCGAGATCATCATTTACAACTGGGATCGTGCTGCTGAGCCGGCTGGCTTGTTCTAGCCACCGAACGGGCGAAATGGAAGGCCGGGGTTACGCCGGCCGTGGACGAACTACCGCTTCCGACCGATTCTGTTGAAAAACTCGGTTTGGATATCGATCGAGATAGGCGTCCGCTTCCGGTGGGGCTCGCGTTGATCTGCGGCGCCCGAGCTTCGAGGGTCTTCCGACCCGGTGCATCGCGGCTAAGCCGCTATCGCATTCATATCTTCACCGAACGGCATCAACCGCTTTGCCATTCGTCGCAGATTTTGCGCTGTTGCTGCTAGTAAGAACTCGTCCTGTGCCCCAGCTAGCCCTCGTAGCCGCAAGCGATCCAGCTTCAGGATTCGTTTTAGATGAGCAAATAGCATTTGGACCTTCTTTCGTTCCCTGCGCGACCGCTTGAACTCCGGTGTCGCCGAGAGCTTCCGTGCCACGTCACGCGCGTTCTCGTGGACGCTGCGTGCGATCTTGCGGAATGGCATGTTTGGGCAGCATTGATTCTTCATCGCGCACCCAGCACAGTCATGCTGGCTGGATCGATAGATGACGGTGTCGGCCTTCGTGRTGTGAGTGCGTGGGTTCGTATATGCACGCCAATCGCTGCGCAGAGCGTTGTCACCAGGGCAGCGATACTCATTGGTTTGCTCGTCCCAACGGAAGTCCTCTCTCGGAAACGTGTCATCGTCGCGACGGGTCTTGTCCCAGACTGGAACATGAGGCGCGATCGCTTTCTCTTCGACCATCCCCCAGAGCATTGGCGCGGTCCCATAGGCGGTATCGCCGGCAAGACGCTGAGGTTTAAGAGCAAGGCGTTCTTCGACTCTGTTGATCATCGTCTTCGTTGACTCCACCTCTGCGGTCCGATGCGCGGGGGTGGCCTCGACGTCCAGGATGATTCCCGCGTGCAGGTCGATCAGGTAGTTGGTTGAGTAAGCAAAGAAGGCAGGGCCACCGGGTGCTGCGGTCCAGCGCGATGCCGGATCAGTCAACGAGATGCTTTTCGGTGGGATCGTAGGCTCTGCCTCGGGCGCTGCGTCGTCCTTGATTTGATTGACCTCATCCAGCGCAGCAAGGTATTCGCGAACGGCGCGGCTAGGGCCTTCGCCTTGGTTCCAATCGATGATCTCCGTTCCCGCCACGCCTCGGGAGCGATTTGCGTCTGCCTTGATGATGCTCGCGTCGACAGCAAAGCCTACGGGGCACATGGTCATCAAGGTTGGACGAGTAGAAGAGCCTATCCTGCGATCCAACTTGCTGACCCATCATGGCGAAACCCTCGTCGAACGATGATCTCAAGGATAGGTGCCGACGTTCCGTGATGCCGAGTTTTTCAGCAGAATCGACCCTTCTCAGCCATTGGATTGGGTAAGGCCGAACGTCGGCGTCGGCCGATGAGCGGTCGTCCGATTGCAGCCTTGCGAACGGCCGAAAGCTGAACCCTGAACGGACGGTCGCTCAGTCACCATCAATTCGGCCGCTTCTCGAGTACAGCAGTCATCCTATTCGGCAAAATCTGAACAGCCCTGAGGCCCCGAGGGGTAGGTCGGTCGTGACATCGGATCGGGCATAATGCGCTACTGGATCGATCGATTMACTAGCCGCGGAGAACTATGATTATGCTTCCGTCCCGTCTTCCCATCATTCAGGCGCCGATGGTGGGCTCGCTGAGTCCGCTGGTGATTGCCGTTAGTAAAGCAGGCGGTCTCGGTTCGCTAGCATGCGCGGCCCTCGATGCGGAGCAGCTTCGCGAGCAGATCCAGGCCATCCGTGCGGCCACTTCCGCCCCGTACAACGTCAATTTCTTTTGCCACACGCCGCCCGCGGTGGATGATGAGRGTGAGGCGCGATGGCTGTCGCGGCTGGCGACGTACTACGAGGAAGCCGGCCTGAGCCTATCCGCCGCACAGCGCGGGGCTGGCAGGGCACCGTTCAATGAGGCTATGTGCGAGGTGCTGGAAGAGATGCGACCGGCGGTGGTGAGCTTTCATTTCGGCTTGCCGAAGGAAAGCCTGCTGTCGCGGGTGCGTGCCACTGGCGCAATGATCCTGTCGTCGGCCACCACGGTCGAAGAGGCGCGCTGGCTGGAGGCGAGAGGCGTCGATGCCGTGATTGCGCAAGGCGTGGAAGCCGGCGGCCATCGTGGTATGTTCCTGACTGACGACATCAGCGCCCAGCCGGGCCTCTTCGCGCTGTTGCCGCAGGTGGTGGACTCGGTGAAGGTCCCGGTGATTGCAGCCGGTGCCATTGCCGATGGCCGCGGCATCGCGGCTGCGTTCGCGCTTGGCGCCAGCGCTGTCCAATTGGGCACGGCCTACCTCCTGACGCACCAGGCCGGCCGGTCTGAATTACATCGAGCGGCGATACGGGCAGGGCGTGACRACATGACGCGCCTTACTAACCTTTACACGGGCCGGCCGGCGCGCGGGCTGATGACGCGGTTGATGCGAGAACTGGGGCCAATGAATTCCGAGGCCCCGGCATTTCCGCGCGCGACAGGAGCGATCGATCCGGTGCGTACCGTCTTCGAGAAGGCGGGGAAGGGCGATTTGTCGCTCCTATGGTCTGGCGAAGCGGCAGCACTTGCACGCGAGGATGACGCCGGGGCACTGACGCGCGCCCTTTGGGATGAAGCCTGCCACCATGCGGGCGGATTGCTAGCGGCGCTACCTGGCCAACGCCGGTAAGCACACGGAGCGAGAAGCGCCGGTTTTGCCTCGACGCCAGGACGGGTGGTCGGCGCGCGTAGGGCAACTAGTCCGACAGGGACGGCGGCTGGGCGTGGACGCGCTCCATCCATAGACGCGGATGTGGATACTCATACTGAATCCCAAACCGAAGCCGGGCGCACGAGCGACAGATCGAGTCCTCCGGAACCGCGTACGACGCAGGGGTTGGGAGGGCGGAGCGGCCCGCCCCATCGTCCGCCGGCGCTTGGCGATTGAGTGAACGTTTGCTGGATAAGACGGTCTCCGGAATGTCCGGGCCACGAGTCCGGCGAAGGGCCCTAAATGGCCGAACTCCACCGTCGGCTCGTCGTTAGAGGATCGACGCCGGCCATTGACGATTGCCGGACCCATGAGCGTCAGTTACCTGCACGAGTTCGATGTCCGCATTAGAGCGTTGAACTACCGAGCGCGACGACAGTGGCGGAGCCGGCCTGGCTATCGAACACCGGATCCGGAGGCCGCGGGTAAGGGGCGTTGAGGTGGAGACGCTGCATAGTCGACCGTAGAGCGGCATAGCTCTTTCCTCTTGACCCTCACGTAGCGTAAGGTCTTAGCCTCCATCGTGCGCACTTTAACGGAGGCTCGCATGTTTTTGAAAGTGGGAGAACTGGCGAAACGCAGTGGACTCACGGTTCGTACGCTGCACCACTATGATGCAGTCGGTCTTCTCACGTCTTCGGCGCGCGCCGATAACGGCTACCGCCTGTATGACCGCAACGACGTTGCCCGGCTTCACCTGATCCTGGCATTGCGTAGTTTTGGTCTCTCGCTCACCGAAATCGGCGCTTGTTTGGATCAGCCGGATATCCCACTCACATCCATCGTCGAACGGCAAATAGCAACACTTGATCAGCAGATCGAGCAGGCTGCGCGTCTGCGCGATCATCTGAAGCGATTGCGAGGCACGCTGATGGACGGAGAGGAGCCGGAGCTAGCCGATTGGCTCACTACGTTGGAGTTGATGACCATGTACGAAAAATATTTCTCTCAAGATGAACTTGCCCGCCTGCCTGTGTACCGCAATGACCCGGAAGCGGAGGCGGGATGGAGCGATCTTGTTGAGCAGGTACGGGCGCTGATGGAAAGTGGGAAACCGCCGGAGCACGAAAAGACTCGCGAGTTAGCGATCCGATGGATGACGATGCTTGTACGCGACACAAGTGGCGATCCACGGTTGGCCGCAAAGCTAAACCATATGCACGACAACGAACCGTCGCTGCAGGCCCACATCGGGATCTCTTTGGCGCTGCGCGACTACGTGCTTCGGGCATTCTCGGAATCAAAAATGCTGATCTACGAAAGATACCTGTCGCCTGACGAGATTCGCTTCATGCGCGCGAATTACGGCAAGCGGGCGATGGAGTGGCCCCAATTGATGGCCGACGTTCGAGATGCGATCGATGCAGGCATCTCGCCTGATTCACCGCAAGGGGCTGAGCTTGCGCGGCGCTGGCTCGATCTCTTCAGAAGCTACGCAGGAGATGACCCAGGTACACAGCTAAAATTCCGCAAGGCGCTGGAGAATGAGCCTGATCTCATGATCGGAACCTGGGCTGATGAGGCGCTGCTTACCTTCGTTCGTCAGGCTATATCGCGCGTGGTGCAATTGAACTGATCTACGGCGCACCGATACTTCAATCCGGTGAACGTTGTGCAACAAACATCGTTCACCCCACTGCCGTCTATGCCAATTGGATCTTGTTGCTGAGAGGTCATTAGCGGATCGATACCAGTCGAAGGACGCTTGCTGGACGGCGGTGGCGACCGAACAGCGTCGCAGTAGAGCGTCACGCGGTGACGCTCAAAGTGCTGGATGATCTGACCGAAAGAGGACGCAAGCGCGCGGCGTGAGAACCAGCGTGACGATCTGGGAAGTCCGTTGCCGGCCGCGAGGCGGACGTTCGGACTGGATAAGCGAGAGTCCGAAAATGGCCGGTTTCCGTCCTCCGGAGCATAGAGGTTGGCCGATGGCTACATCGGCGGCCTGCGCCAGACAGCACGCTTAGCGAATTCCGATCTGGCCGAGCACGAGTGCTTTCAAAGCATCGATGTCGTCTGGGAGAGAAGCGTTTCCGGATGTCATGCGCCTAGTTTATGCGCACGGACAGTGTGATTCCCGCGCTGTCACAGACGTTTACAAAGCACTGCGCGGGCGGGCGGCATCAATCGGCTGACGCCAGTCGAATCCTTCTAAGAGTAGGCCGAGTTGAGCGCTTGTGAGCGCGGCGATGCCGCCGTCGGCTTGTGGCCAGGCGAAGCGGCCATGCTCCAGTCGTTTCGCGAACAGACACAGGCCGCCGTCTCGCCAATAGAGGCATTTTAGCAAGTCGCCACGCCGGCCCCTGAAGACAAACACGTGTCCCGAGAAGGGATACTTGTGAAGGATCGTTTGCACCTTTGCTGCAAGTCCGTCGAAGCCGCACCGCATGTCTGTGAACCCGGCTGCGATCCAGATACGCGTGCTTGGTGGAGGACCGATCAACGACTCAGACATTGCATGACAGTCCGAAGCGCGTCGGCGTCGACGCTACCCTGAACGCTCACCGTGCCGCGCGCCAGTTCGATGCGAATGACACCGCCAAAGCGAGCGTCGGCCACAGCATTGCTCGGCGGACTAGTCAATTCTGAAGCGGCCGGATCCGTAACGACTACCGGTACCAGCGTGGTCAGTTCCGCCGAACCAGGTATGAGACGGCCTTCCCGTAGCAACTTGCGCCACCCGAAGACGACATTCGCGTTGATCCCGTTCTCACGCGCCACTACCGCAACCGAAGCACCCGAAACGCGAGTCTGTTCGAGTACAGCGAGCTTGAAATCTAACGGGTAGGATCGTCGAGGCGCGCCCTTGCGCATCAAGGGCGCTGGATGATCAGCTTGATGAATTGGAGGGATAGTGTCCATGATCGCCTATCGCGGGCACGATCCAGTCACATGCACATCACGCGAATGGTCGGTCAACTGCGGCGATCGCGTCTACACGGTTGGCGTCGGACGCTTACCGAATGGCTACATCGCATATTGTTGCATCGACCGGTATCCGCAGCCGGGAACGGTCGCTCCCGAGTCGAGGGGCCGATAGCGGCCCGGAACGGTCACCCGGCCAGGTCATCGGAACGACCAGGTATCAGCTATCAGCGGACCTTCGAAAGCTAGACGCGCGTCGAGTCAAACCGCAAACTGAAGTCGCGTCCATGCGAGCAACCCCGTTCGCAATTGCTTCCATTCCGATAGCGCTCAGTGAGCTCACGACTAAGCGGCCGTCTCCGTTCATGAACACATCCCCTCGCGCTTGAGCCATGAACGGAACAGCACGACCAGTAAATCGCCAAACTTCTCATCCGGAACGTAAGTGCAATAGCTGCGCGACGGCAGACGAGGACCGGCGAACGGTGCGACAAGCCGGCCAACGGCGAGATCGTCGGATACCAGCGCAGTCGGCCCCATCGCGATGCCGATTCCGTCGATGGCAGCCTGCAAGGTCAGATAGAAGTGGTCGAAGGTCAAAGTGGCAGCCGGCCTCAGGGCAGGAATCTGTGCGCTCGCCAGCCAGTCAGGCCAAAGCCGCGGAAGACTCGAGGTGTGCAGCAACGTGTGCTGTCGCAAGTCGCCTGGCAATCGAAGCGGCACTCGCTGCAAAAGCGCCGGACTACAGACCGGAAGCCTCTCCTCGGACAGGAAAGACTGCATCGAGTAGCCGTAGAACGTGTCCGGCCCACCCCGGATGATGATGTCATAGTTTTCTTTCAGACTCTCCAACGGCCCGTTTGACGTCTCCACCTTGACCTCCACGTCGGGATGCTCAGCGCGGAATTTCGCCAGCCTCGGCACCAGCCAGCGCAACGTGAATGTCGCGGGCGCGTTCACTGACAGTGTCCGGGAGGCCGTTTCGGGCACACCGTATCTCGCGGTTGCCTGCGAGAGCTGTTCGAACAAGGGGCCGATTTCCTCCAGATAGGCCTTCGCCGCCGGTGTCAGCTTCACGCGCCGGTTGTGCCGTTCAAACAACGATGCGCCAAGCCACTCCTCGAGCAGGCGCACGTGCTGGCTCACCGCTCCGTGAGTCACGTGCAACTCTGCGGCGGCTTCCTTGAAGCTGCCGAGCCGGCCCGCAGCCTCGAAGGCCCGCAAGGCATTGAGGGGGGGCAATACCCGTTTCATTTGCAAGAGTTTTTCTAACGCGATTCGTCAATTTATCTGGTTTGCTGGACCGCTACAAGATAGATATCCTTCTTATTGCACCGCTGATGATATCTCCCGTTCCCCTTCCTGCCAGAAACCCCCATGCTCAGTTATACCGGCGGTGTCGTGCTCTTTGCTGCCATGCTCCACGCGAGCTGGAACGCGATGCTGCACGGCAACCGCGATCGGTTCTTGTCCATGACGTGGATGAGCATCGCCATAGCGATGGTCTCTACGCTCGTCGTCCTGTTCAATCCTTGGCCGGCCAGAGCCTCCTGGCCCTACATCGTCGCATCGGGGATCGTGCACATCTTCTACAACGTGAGCCTTGTGCGGTCGTATCGCCGCAACGACCTGGCGCTGGCATATCCGATCGCGCGCGGCTCATCGCCGCTGCTCATCACACTCGGCGCGGCGCTCTTCGCGCATGAGGCGATCAGCCCCTTCCACGCTCTCGGGATCGCGACGATATCGGGCGGCATCATCGCGATCGCGCTGCAGGGGCATCACGCGTCGCGCGCAGGTGCGCTGGCCGCGCTGACGACCGGCGCGACGATTGCGCTCTACACCGTGATCGACGGCATCGGCGTGAGGTTGTCCAACGGCCAACCGCTCACCTACACAGCGTGGATGTTCCTGTTCTATTGGCTGATGCCGGTGCTGTTCGTCGCGGTGCGTGGGCTCGCGCCGCTATGGACACCGGTACGTGCTGAGCCGCTGTCGGTCGGCTCGTCGCTCATCGGCGCCCTGGTGTCGATCGCGGCGTATGGCATCGTAATCTGGGCGCTGCAGTCGCGCGCGATGGGCGCGGTATCGGCGTTGCGCGAGACCAGCGTGGTGTTCGCGGTGCTGATCGGGCGGGTGTTTCTGCGGGAAGCGGTCAGTGGAACGCGCTGGCTCGCCTGCATGGTCGTCGCGGCCGGAGCGGTTTGTCTTGGACTTTGACATGATCTGAAGCGCATCATTCGTTTCCCGTGCGTCATCACTTGACCGAGTGGGTCGACTGAATGCGGTCAGACTCGAAATTCGGCGAGAATCCGCGGTAAGCGGCCGGACGATCTCATGCGAAGGAGGCTCCATACCCTTTACATCACACTATAGTTAGTGTTGTGTCTGTCTGTGTTGAGGTGGATCGGCCAAAGCCGCCAATGAGCCGCCAGCATTCAGTCGGTCCCAGCCCTAAATTATTTTTCCACCACCACATGAAGGTTCGCTAAATGAATAACGTCCCGCAGGCGCCGCTAATTCTGATAACAGGTGGAGGTCGTGGCATAGGCGCAGCGACTGCGCGGCTTGCTGCCGCACGAGGTTACGATATAGCGATCAGCTTCGTCTCCGACGAGTCTGCCGCCCTTGCGGTGGCGGCTGATGTAGAAGCTGTTGGGCGCCGGGCTCTACCCGTGCGCGCAGATAGCGCGGATCCAGAGCAGGTCGCTCAATTATTCGCCGCGATCGACCGGGAGTTCGGCCGGATCGATGTACTTGTTAACAACGCCGCAGTACTTGCACAGCAATCTCGACTAGAGGATCTCGAATTCGAGCGGATGCGGCGTATCTTCGCGGTCAACTCGATCGGCCCTATCCTCTGTGCACAGCAAGCAGTGAAGCGGATGTCGTATCGTCACAATGGGCGGGGCGGCGCCGTGATCAACATCTCATCGGGAGCGGCCCGGCTCGGCAGTCCAAACGAATATGTCGACTACGCTGCGTCGAAGGGCGCCGTTGAGACTTTCACTATCGGTTTTGCCAAAGAAGTCGCGCGGGATGGGATACGCGTCAACTGCGTTCGCCCTGGGCACATCTACACTGACATGCATGCTAGCGGCGGAGAGCCGGGACGGGTGGATCGCGTCAAAGACTCGATCCCCATGGGAAGAGGCGGTCAACCTGCAGAGGTTGCGCAGGCGATCCTATGGCTAGCAAGCGCCGAGGCTTCCTTCATCACCGGCACGTTCCTCGATGTCACTGGCGGCAAGTGAGCAACAGGGTGCAGCGATGGAGGCGGTGCTCCGCGGGAACGGCATTGGACGTGTCGTCTCCACCAGGCGGCCGAGCATGTGCAGGCCGGAAGTCTGACGATCGTGCTCCCGGCTACTCTCTTGAGCCGCTGCTGGTTCATATGCTGTTCCGCGGTCAGCCTTCGCGGGCTGGCACCGTTCGCGACTTCGCCGACCAAGCCGTGCCGCTCCTGCGAGGCCGTCTCGCGGAGGCTCCCGCGATCATCGAGGACTATCTCGATCGTGAACGGCGGGAGGTCTCCTGAACAACGTTACCGGACTGCGGTGTCGGCGTCCACCATCGCCATGTCGTGCCGTTCGCGCGCGGCCGGCGCGTATGCTGATCACCGCAATCGGCACGCTCGCTTCACTAGCGTTGCCCGGACGTAACCCGCGGCCGAATGGCCGGAAGCCGTGGCATTTCCGCCAGTGGTACACACCGGGCGGATGACCGTTCGTGGCCGGTAAGGGGCGTCGGGAAGCGAGGGGCGGTCGGCCGTAGTCGACACCCTTCTGAGACGTTCGCGCGGTCCCTGTCAAATGTCCGGTTCGCATTAGACATCGGCAGTCCCGCGCAGCATGGCTCCCACAGTTGACGCTCTGGCTCGTACCCACATATCATCCCAAGTTGCGGTGCAGGCCGCTTCCGGGTCCGCGGAAAGGGTTGAACCCACCTGTCATGGCGAATCAGCATGTTTCCCATCCTTTGTGCTGGCAGTGTTGCGGACCCTCGGCCATTGAATGCACGAGGAACTTATGGAAAAACTGCCTGCTCAGGCCAATCTCGATCATTTGAAAAAGCAGGCGAAAGACCTGCTGCGCCTCTATCGCACTGGCGATGCCGGAGCGATCGCACGATTCACCCAGTACCTCCCCGCAGTCGCGAATCGTACCCACACGGAAGTAAAGGTGTCTGCTCTGCACCTGCATGACGCGCAGTCCTGCCTCGCGCGCGAATATGGATTCACCTCGTGGGCGGACCTTAGTGCGTTCGTGGAAGCCAGTACCTTTGCACGTCGCGAACAGGGGGCGTTGATTCGACGCTGGCTGGGACTTGTCTATGGTCCCGATGTGACGGGCACCTACGTTGCTGCGCGGCCGCGCGTTGCGGTGAGGCTCCTGGTGGAGCATCCAGACATGCTCGACGCCGACCCGTACGTTGCTTGTGCCGCAGGGCACCGGAAAGCGGTGTCGCGCGCGATGGCAGCGGATCCTGACTGGATCCATCAGGCCGGTGGTGCGCTGAATCTACTGCCTCTTGTTGCCGTCACTCACTCAAACCTCGCACTGGTGCCCGAGTTTGCGGAGCGGCTGCGTGAATGTGCGCGTGCGCTTCTTGATTCCGGCGCCGACCCGAACCAGCACGTCGCCAATCGGCTTCCTCCCGCCTCTTTGGCGGCGCCCATTGAGACTGAACCGCTGTCGGCGCTCTATGGTGCGGCTGGCGTAGCCCGTGATCCGGTGCTCACTGAGATGCTGTTGAGCGCCGGAGCCGACCCGAACGACGGCGAGTCGCTCTACCACTCGCTCGAAAATCCGGACTGCACGAGATTGCTGTTGCGGCACGGCACTCAGGTGACCGGGACCAATGCGTTGTGGCGCGCGCTCGACATGCCGGATGCGGTTGCGCTCGAGCTGCTGCTTGCGCACGGCGGCGATGCGAACGAGTCGGCCCCCGAGGGCCTGAAAGCCTGGGGCACGCCCCTCTTGCGTGCGATCGCTCTGCGCAGGTCGCCGCGCCACATCGCAGCGCTACTTGCGGCGGGAGCGGACGCGAAGGCTAAAACCGCGGCGGGCGTGAGCGCCTATCGGCTTGCAATGCAGGTCGGCATGCCAGACGTTGCGGCGCAACTGCGTGTAGCCGGCGCCGAGGAAACGCTCACGGTCAGTGAGGACTTTGTATCCGCGTGTGCGCGCGCCGACGCGACAGAAGCACGACGCATTCAGACACAACATCCCGAACTGCCCCGATCTCTACCTGCGGACCAGCTTCGACTGCTCCCGGATGCCGTGGCGTGGGGTTCGAGCGCTGCGGCAAAAGTCATGGTCGAGCTCGGTTGGCCCCTCGACGCGCGCGGAGGAGACTGGGATGCAACCGCGCTCAATCACGCCGTGTTTCGCGGCGACGTCGATTTGACAGCGTTTTTGCTGGATCATGGATCGAACTGGCGCGAGACACATGGCTATGGCTCCGATGTGCTCGGCACGTTGGGATGGGCGTCCGGGAATGAGCCGTCTGGCGGGGGAGCGCCCCGATTGGGTCGGCTGCGCCCGCGCGTTGATGGAGCGTGGCGTTCCGAAGGCAGTGCGCGATCCTGAGCATGAGAATCGCGTGCTGATCGATGGCCGACGCATGAGTTTTTCCGAAGAGGTGACAGAGGTGCTGGTCGAAGGGGTACGCGGGAGCGTTGCAGGGGGTTGAGGGCGCTGTGGCGCGCGCCGCGTTCTCGATACGAGACCCGACGCGCGCCGCCATCCATGTCAGAAGCTGGCGCACACGACTACGTCCGTTGTGCCGGGAAATGCAGACAACCACGTAGAAGCGGTGAACGGCCCTTACTGGCCGATCTCAGCCGCCTGCTTGTGTTGAATCTACCCTGCGCCCGTCCGTCGGACCGCCATGCAAGGGCCTGTTCTTTTGCCGGCCGGGCATACATAAAAATGGAGCCTCGCGGGCTCCATTCGTTCAGCGGGTCAGTACGCCTTACAGCGCGGCGTCCTTCAGTTTCTTCAGCGGGCGGACCTTCACCTTGACGGTGGCGGGCTTTGCTGCGAACCACTGATCTTCGCCGGTGAACGGGTTCTTGCCGAAGCGCTTCTTGGTTGCCGCCACTTGCAGGGCGGTGACCTTGAGCAGGCCAGGGAGCGTAAACTCGCCCGCGCCCTTCTTGTGCACCGCGCTCAGGACGGTGTTTTCCAGGTGGGCCAGCACGGTCTTGACGGTCTTAGCGTCCAGCTCGGTCTGGGCGACCAGGTGGGCCAGCAAGCTCGCCTTGGTGAAGGTTTCCTTCAGCGGTTTCGCTACCGGTGCGGCCGCTGCGGCTTTCTTTGCCGGTGCCGCTGCCTTCTTGGCTGCCGGCTTGGCCGGGGTCTTTACGACAGCTTTCGCTTTGGTTGCCATGGATTCTTCTGTGGTTTGGTTACTCGTTGAAATGTCGCCGTGGAGGCGTTCGAGAGAATAGCAAATTTCATGCGGTGTGTGCGACTGGGTGAAACCAACAATTACAACTGCGCACCGATGGTAGCTCCGATTCGATCGCAGGTGCGCGTGCCGGCCAGCCCAAGCAGTGCGGCCGGCAAGTAGCTGACGCCGGCAGTACGTGTTGCGCAGCACCCGCGGGCTCATGTCTTCGTCTTCGAATTCGTTGGCCAAGAGCGCCGCTCGCACAATCTTGCTAAGGCTTATATCAGTGATCGGCCCGCCGCTGGCCCTCAGTGAGAAAACGAGGTCGCTAGCGACCGGCAGTGTCTGGCGGCGAACGTGCCATTCCGCTAGGATCGGCGCGTCGTTACTATGGCAGTCGCGCTTGACAGCCATGCAGATCTCCCAAGCGGTTCCGGTGGGGCGTTTTTTTATTTTCGAAAGCCTTGTGATCGATTTGCCGTATCTACCTTTTTTGACACTTTCACGTATTATTCACAGCGCAGAACAATACCGATAAAGACGGGGTCATCGTGATCGACACACTCAGCCAGCAGCGTACCAATATGGCCATGGAAAGCTTTGTCGGGGCGGCGCGGACCGCCCTGGGCGACAGCCTGCGTGCCATCGTGCTATATGGCTCCGCCGCCGAAGACGCGGTGCGCGCRCGGTCCGATATCAACGTGCTGGTGGTGCTGCACCGATTCGAGCCCGTGCGGATCGATGCGTTGCGCGATACCCTGCGCGCGCTGCATGCAGCGGTTCGGCTGGATGCGATGTTCCTGCTGGAGGATGAGATCGAGGCGGCGGCGCAGGCCTTCCCCGTCAAATTCTTCGACGTGCTGCGTCGCCATCGGGTGGCGTACGGCGACGATCCTTTCGCAGGTGTCGCGATCGGCCCGGACGTGATCGCCGGCCACCTGAAGCAGTTGCTTCTGAACATGATCCTGCGGTGGCGCAATGCCTATGCCACTCGCGCTGCGCGCGAGGAACAACTCCCGGCCTTGCTGGCGGACGCCACGGGCCCGTTGCGCGCCAGCGCCGCTGCCTTGCTGTCCCTGCGGGGTGAAGCGGTGGCGTCGCCTAAGGCAGCCCTGCAACGGGTCGTGGATGGCTGGAGCAATGCTGCCGCCAGCGCCGCGCTGACGCGCTTCTCTGGCTTGCGGGAAGGCGGGGCCCTGGCGCCGGGAGAAGGAGAAGTCCTCTTGCTCACCGTCATCGACATGGCCGGGCGCATGCGCGCGGAGCTCGGTGCATGACGCTGGCCAATCCGCTGAATCCATTTAGCTGGCCCGGCCAGGCGTTTCTTGCATTCTATGTGGTCTTTGGCCTGATGGTGGCGTTTGGCTTGCGCCGCTGGCTGCGTGCGCCCTGGCGTTACCCGGCGACGGCCCCACTCGGGCCGCTGACCGCGGATCCATATTGCGTGGCTTACCTGCGCGGCGGCGAGGGGGAGGCGAAACGGGCCGTGTTGTTTTCCCTGATCGATCGCGGCTTGCTGGAGATATCCGGCATCAAGCTCTGCACGAAAGGTGCCGTCGAACTCGCCCGGCGTCCACTCGAGCGCGCGGCGCTGACAACCTGCCGAATCCCGCAGCCGACGCGGCAGCTGCTTGAGAACAAGCCGTGGCCGCGCCAGGCCACGGTGGATTACCAGTCGGCGCTGCGCAAGGCTGGACTGCTGACACCGGATGACGACAGCAAGCCCGCGGCCTACTGGTGCGCACTGGCTTTGCTGCTGGGCGTGGCAGGCTTCAAGGTGGTCCACGCGCTGTTGCATGGTCACTATAACGTGTGGCTGCTGATCATTCTCGCGGGCGTCTTCTGGGTGTTCCTAATGCCAGATCCGCAACGTCTCACACYGGCCGGCGAGCGCTTCCTGGCGGACCAGCGTGTGCTGTTCGGCAGCCTGCGTTCGCGTAGGCTCAGGCCTGGCGGCCAGGACCCCGATGCCACCTGGCTGGCGGCGGTGTTTGGCCTCGAGGCGCTGCCGCTGGCCGTTTTCCCATACGTGCGCACGTTGTTTCCCCTCGGGCCGCTGTCTGTCAAGGACGAGAATCAACCGGACAACAGCGGTGGCTGCAGCAGCGCTTGCAGCAGTAGCAGTGACAGTGGTGATAGCGGCGGGGGTAGCGGCTGCGGGGGCTGCGGAGGCGGCGGTGGCGACTGACGGCGCCATGCCGGCGGACCGCGTCGGGCTGGGCTGGCGACCGGAACTGGTGGCTGGCATCCAGCACCATCTTGACCGCATCGACGTGCTGGAGGTGATCGCGGATGGCTGGTTCGACCGTCCGCCCGCACAATGGCGTGCGCTTGCCACTCTGGCGCGCCAGGTGCCGGTGCTGCTTCACGGGGTGGGCATGGGCCTGGCCTCGGCGTGGCCAGTGCAGCCGGTKCGGTTGCAGGCCATGGCGCGGCTGGTGGACAAGGTACGGCCGCTGGGGTGGTCGGAGCACCTGGCATTCGTGCGCGCGGGGGGTATCGAGATCGGCCACCTGGCGGCGCCGCCTCGCACTGCCGCCACGGTTGAAGGTACTTTGCGCAACCTGCGGGAAGCGCGCCGCGTGGTGGGCAGCCTGCCCATGCTCGAGAACATCGCCACGCTGATCGATCCGCCGGTCTCCACGCTGGACGAAAGCGGCTGGCTCGGCGCGATTGCCGAAGCGGCGGACGCCACGCTCTTGCTGGATTTGCACAACCTCCACGCCAACGCGCTCAACTTCGGGCAGGACCCGCTTGCCCGGCTGCGCACGCTGCCGCTGGCCCGTGTGCGCTGCGTGCACCTGGCTGGCGGGCGCTGGATCGGCAATCCGGCGGCGACTGGCCGGCGCTTGCTGGACGATCATCTGCACGATCCGCCGGAGGCAGTCTTTGGCTTGCTGGCCGAACTCGCGGCTCGCGTGCCACACGCGCTGACGGTGGTGGTCGAGCGCGATGGCGCTTATCCACCTATTGCTGAATTGCTGCGGCAGCTCGATCTGGCACGCGCTGCGCTGGCGGCCGGGCGTGCGCGGCGCCGCGTGCCGCAGGGGAGCAATGCGCTGCCAGGGCAAGTGGCCCCGCATGGCGCGGACCTAGAGCGCGGGCGCCGCGTCGAGCGCCTGCTGGCCAGCGTGTACGCCGACGCCGCCGCGCGTGGCGCATTCCTGGTCGACCCGCATGGAACGGCGCTGCGCGCCGGCTGTGCCGAGCAGGACGCGATGGMGCTGGCGTCGCTGGACCGGGACGGTCTGGCGTTCGCGGCCGCCAGCTTCGCGCATAAGCGCGGGGCGGTGGCCTTGCCGATGAATCATTGAGCGGTGACAGCGGGGCGCATTGCTTTTCCCGGCGGGTCACCGATTCCATGGCCTCCGCGACAAGGCCCACTTCACAAAGTAATGGCGGAGTAGGCCATCAACAACAACGGGCGCGCTATTGATTGTGCGGCGGATGCGCGAGCGTCGTCGAAGAGGTTGAGTCGGGGGAGTGGGCCCGTATCGGAAGCACCTGGGTCATGAACGCGCATCCAATCTACCCGGGCGGGGATGAAGTCAAGGTCGGCTCGTCGCAGCCCGTCAGATGTCCCGTCCGGTGCGCTTGGTGTTGCGCGCCCCGACAAGCGAGGCCTCGCTGCGCATTGCCAACTCAGGGATTGGCACTTGCATCATGTTGCGTGCGGCCTCGCGTATCGCGCTGGTGAGGCACTCACGTTTTCCAGCCAGGTCAAGATTTCCATGCTCCCGGATCAAGCGGGTCGCGTTGAAGCGCCAGGCGGGAAGCCGTGCGGTGGCTCCGACCTTGAGTGCCGCGCTGATGCCGACGGTGGCGTGGCACACGTGGTCCATTCCGGGGTCGTCTCAGAATTCGGAAAAAAAGTAGCGCGTTAAGTCTCGCTGCGTGGCGACGTACAAACAATTTTTTGCCATGTAACGTGCAATACAAGATAGCTTGTTATAAGCTATACCGTACTTGAACATAGAGTAAGCAGGCCATGGCCGATCACATCTCAACTCAGCTGAAGAAAGGCGTACTTGACCTCTGCGTCCTCGCCTTGCTCGCCAAGGGTGATAGCTACGCCTATGACCTTGCGCGGAATCTTGCGCAGGCAGTCGACATGGGCGAAGGAACGATCTACCCGCTAATGCGCAGGCTTCAGACCGACGGGTTGGTCAAAACCTACCAGCAGGAGTCGGCTAGCGGGCCTTCGCGAAAATACTACTGCCTTACGGAAGCAGGTTTGTCGTCTCTACTTTCTCAGAAACAGGAGTGGCAGCACTTCATTGCCTCAGTCAATTCCATCCTCGGAGTCACCAATGAATAAGGAAGAGTTCTTGCGGAAAATCCGCAGCACCTTGCAAGGCCTTACGCCAGCTGAGATCGACGAAATCCTTGCCGACTATCGCAACCATTTCGA
>NZ_JBFTSF010000127.1:0-16814 GCF_056399905.1 Cupriavidus sp. 01L46 | reverse complement strand
GTGCGTGCTCGCGCGAGCTGCCGCAGCCGAAGTTGCGGCGGGCCAGCAGGATCGAGCCGCCCTGGTAGCGCGGCTGGTTGAGCACGAAGTCCGGGTTCAGCGGGCGGCGGCTGTTGTCTTGCCCGGGCTGGCCCACATCCTTGTAGCGCCATTCGTCGAACAGGTTCGGGCCGAAGCCGGTGCGCTTGATCGACTTGAGGAATTGCTTCGGGATGATGGCGTCGGTGTCGACGTTCTCGCGGTCCAGCGGCACCGTGAGCCCGCTGTGTACAGTGAACTTATCCATGGTCGGTTCCTTACTTCTTTGCCGCGCTTTCGAGCGAGCGGCCTGCGGCCTGTGTGTCCTTGCCAAGGCCGGCCATCGTATGGCAGCCGGCCAGTTGCAGCATGCCCAGGCATGCGAGCAACACAATCAGGGCTTGTTTCATGATGAGCCTGCGCGAATTAGCTGAGCTGGCGGATATCGACGAAGTGGCCTTCGATGGCAGCCGCGGCGGCCATCGCCGGGCTCACCAGGTGAGTCCGGCCACCCGCTCCCTGGCGCCCTTCGAAGTTGYGGTTCGAGGTCGACGCGCAGCGCTCGCCCGCCTCCAGGCGGTCGGCGTTCATGGCCAGGCACATCGAGCAGCCCGGCTCGCGCCACTCAAAACCCGCGGCCTTGAAGACCTTGTCCAGCCCTTCACGCTCGGCTTGCTCCTTGACCAGGCCCGAGCCCGGCACCACCATCGCCAGTTTCACGTTGGACGCCACGCGGCGTCCCAGCTTCTGCACGACCCAAGCAGCCGCGCGCATGTCTTCAATGCGGGAGTTGGTGCAGGAACCGATAAAGACCTTGTCGATCTTGATGCTGTCCACCGGCACGTTGGGCTGCAGGCCCATGTACTCGAGCGCGCGCTCCATGGCGTTGCGCTTGTTCGGGTCTTTTTCCTTCTCGGGATCCGGCACGCGGTCCTCGATGCTGACGACCATCTCGGGCGAGGTGCCCCAGGTCACCTGCGGACGAACCTCTTCCGCACGCAGCTCGACCACCTGGTCGAAATGCGCACCGGCGTCCGAATGCAGCGTGCGCCAGTAGCCCACGGCCTGCTCCCACTCCACGCCCTGCGGCGAGAACGGGCGGCCCTTGACGTACTCGAGCGTGACATCGTCCACCGCCACCAGGCCAGCGCGCGCGCCCGCCTCGATGGCCATGTTGCACACCGTCATGCGCCCTTCCATGCTCAGGTCGCGAATGGCCGAGCCAGCGAACTCGATGGTGTAGCCGGTGCCGCCCGCGGTACCGATCTTGCCGATCACGGCCAGCACGATGTCCTTGGCGGTGCAGCCGCGCGGCAGCTTGCCTTCCACGCGCACCAGCATGTTCTTGGCCTTCTTGCCCAGCAGCGTCTGCGTGGCCAGCACGTGCTCCACCTCGGAGGTGCCGATGCCGTGCGCCAGCGCGCCAAACGCGCCGTGCGTGCTGGTATGCGAATCGCCGCAGACCACCGTCATGCCCGGCAGCGTGGCGCCCTGCTCCGGCCCGATCACGTGCACGATGCCCTGGCGCAGGTCGTTCATCTTGAACTGGGTGATGCCGTATGCGTCGCAGTTGTTGTCCAGCGTATCCACCTGCAGCTTCGACACCGGATCGGCAATGCCCTGGCTACGATCCGTGGTCGGCACGTTGTGGTCCGACACCGCCAGGTTGGCGCTGATGCGCCAGACCGGGCGCTGCGCCAGCTTCAGGCCTTCGAACGCCTGCGGGCTGGTGACTTCGTGCAGCAGATGGCGATCGATGTACAGCATCGTGGTGCCGTCATCCTCGACGTGCACAGTGTGGTCATCCCAAAGTTTGTCGTAAAGCGTCTTGGCCATGATGCAGGGGGGGCGGGCCGGGACCGTTTGGTACAGCACGGTTGGCGGCGTCGCGCGGTAGTTTGGGGGATTTTTCGCAGGAGTGCGGGCAATAAAATGCGGCTTGCTGCGATGCTTGACTTCACAATCGATTATGCCACAGCGATAGCGCGCGGCCGGGCCGTGCCCGGCCTGCGCGGCGGCGGAAATGTAATGTGATTGGCGAAAGGGGGATTTCGCCGATGGCGAAAAGGGGGGGAGTGGCGCTGGCCTCCCGCTCACCCGCCAGGCGGGTGTGCGGGAGGCAGGCTGGGTTAGCCGCCCAGGTAAGCGCTCTTGATGCGGTCGTTGGCCAGCAGATTGGCGCCGGTGTCCGCCAGCACTACGCGCCCCGTCTCCAGCACATAGCCGCGATCCGCCACGCCCAGCGCCTTGTTGGCGTTCTGCTCGACCAGGAACACTGTGACGCCCTCGTCACGAATGGTCCGGATGATGTCGAAGATCTGCGCGATCACCAGCGGTGCCAGGCCGAGCGTCGGCTCGTCCAGCAACAGCAGCCGGGGCCGGCTCATCAGTGCGCGCCCGATGGCCAGCATCTGCTGCTCGCCCCCGGACATGGTGCCGGCGCGTTGCGTGGAGCGCTGCTTGAGCCGCGGGAAGAGCTTGTAGACGTGCTCGACGCCCGCCTCGATCTCGTCGCGCTTGCCGAAGAAGGCGCCCATCTTCAGGTTGTCCAGCACCGTCAGGCTGGGAAACACGCGCCGCCCTTCCGGCGAGATCGCCATGCCGAGGCGCATGATCTCGTGCGTGGGACGGCGCGTGATGTCCTGACCTTCAAACATCACACGCCCGCTCGATGCGCGCGGCGAGCCGCACACGGTCATCATCAGCGTGGTCTTGCCAGCGCCGTTGCTGCCGATCAGCGTGACGATCTCGCCCTTGTTCACCTCAATCGATACGCCAGACAGCGCTTCGATCGCGCCGTAATGGGTATGGACTTGTTCCAGCTTCAGCATCAGTCCTCTCCCAGGTAAGCCTTGATCACGCGCGGGTCGTTGCGCACTTCGGCCGGTTTGCCGACCAGGATCGGGCGGCCGTGTTCCATCACCAGGATGCGGTCGGACACGCCCATCACCAGGCTCATGTCATGCTCGATCAGCAGCACCGAGATCTTGTGCTCGCGCCGCAGCTGGTCGATCAACTGCGACAACTCGACCTTCTCCTGCGGATTGAGGCCGGCAGCTGGCTCGTCAAGCATCAGCAAGCGCGGATTGGTGATCATGCAGCGTGCGATTTCCAGCCGGCGCTGGTGGCCATACGACAGCGTGCCCGCCTCGCGGTTGGCCACGCCGCGCAAGCCCATGCGCTCGAGCCACAGCGCGGCACGCTCCAGCGCCTCGCGCTCGGCGCGGCGGTAGGCCGGCGTGGCAAACAGCCCGCGCAGCAGCCCGGAGCGTACCTGCAGGTGTTGCGCCACCAGCAGGTTCTCGACCACCGTCAGCTGCTTGAACAAGCGGATATTCTGGAACGTGCGCACCAAGCCGCGGCGCGCCACCTGGTGGCTCGGCAGGCGGGCGATCGAATGCCCGTCCAGCATGACCTCGCCGGCAGTGGGCTTATAAAAGCCGCCCACGCAGTTGAACACCGTGGTCTTGCCCGCGCCGTTGGGGCCGATGATGGCGAAGACTTCATCGCGGCGCACATCGAAATCGATGCCGTCGACCGCCAGCAGGCCGCCAAAGCGCATCTGCAGACCGGAGACTTTCAGCAGTTCCGCTGATTGAACTTGGCTCATTGCGGCAACTCCACATGGGGGCGGCTCGCGGGCAGCAGGCCCTGCGGACGCCACATCATCATCAGCACCATCACCAGGCCGAAAATCAGCATGCGGTATTCGGCGAAGCCGCGCGCCACTTCCGGCAGCGCGGTCAGCAGGATGGCGGCCAGGATCACGCCCAGCTGCGAGCCCATGCCGCCCAGCACCACCACCGCCAGGATCAGCGCGGACTCGATAAAGGTGAACGATTCGGGATTGACCAGGCCCTGGCGCGCAGCGAAGAACGCGCCGCCCAGGCCGGCAAACGCCGCGCCCAGCGTGAACGCCGACAGCTTGATGCGGGTCGGGTTCAGGCCCAGCGAGCGGCAGGCGATCTCGTCCTCGCGCAGGGCTTCCCACGCGCGCCCCATCGGCATGCGGATCAGCCGGCTGGTGACGAACAGCGTGAAGCCCACCAGCAGCAGCGCCAGCAGGTAGAGGAAGATCACCATGTGCTCGCCGCTGTAGTCCCAGCCCAAGAGCTCATGGAAGGTCTTGACGCCCTCCACGCTCGAACTGCGCGCCATCTCGATGCCGAACACAGTCGGCTTCGGGATGCCCGACACGCCATCCGGGCCACCGGTGAGGCTGGTCAGGTTGTTGAGCAGCAAGCGGATGATCTCGCCGAAACCCAGCGTGACGATGGCCAGGTAGTCGCCGCGCAGCCTCAGCACCGGAAAGCCCAGCACGAAGCCGAACAGCGCCGACATGCCGGCGGCGATCGGCAGGCACTCCCAGAAGGTCAGCCCGAAATATTGGTTGAGCAGCGCGTAGGTGTAGCCGCCGACCGCGTAGAAGCCGACATAGCCCAGGTCGAGCAGGCCGGCATAGCCCACCACGATGTTCAGGCCGAGGCCCAGGATCACGTAGATCAGCGCCAGCGTGGCCACGTCCACGGCGCCGCGTGAACTGAAGAACGGGAACACTAGGCCCACCGCCAGCAGCAGCCAGATCACCTTGCGCTGCTGGGTCGCGCCCAGCGCGGGCAGGCTCGGCACCTTGACGCCGGCCGTAGCGCGCTGGAACAGCGGCTTGAAGAGCTGGAACAGGAAGACCGCGCCCACCGCCAGCCACACCGGCTGCCAGTGCGGCTCGAGCACGACCTTGTAGCCGTCGAGCTTGAGCTGCAGCCCCAGCACGGGAATGGTCAGGATGGCCGTCATCACGGCCGCGACGATGGCGTTCTTCAGGGTCTGCCCTGCCGGCGCGCCCTGCGCCAAACTGATTGGCGTAGCAATAGCTTGTGTCATAGCGTCCTCACACCTTTTCAACGTCAGGCTTGCCCAGCAGCCCGGTCGGGCGGAACAGCAGGATCAGCACCAGCAAGCCGAAAGCCACCACGTCCTTGTACTCGGCCGGCATATAGCCGGAGGCAAAGGTCTCGGCCAGGCCCAGCAGCACGCCGCCAAGCATGGCGCCCGGGATGCTGCCGATGCCGCCCAGCACGGCCGCGGTGAAGGCCTTGATGCCCGCCACGAAGCCGATGTACGGGTTGAGCTTGCCGATGGTCAGGCCGATCAGCACGCCACCCACCGCCGCCAGCATCGCGCCCAGCACGAAGGTGAAGGAGATCACGCGGTTGGTGTCGATGCCGAGCAGGTTGGCCATGCGCATGTCTTCGGCGCAGGCACGGCAGGCGCGGCCCATGYGCGAGCGGCCGATGAACAGCGTCAGCGCGAGCATCAGCACCAGCGTCACGCCGACGATCAGCAGGCGCGAATACGGTACGGTCACGGTGAAATCGCCGCCCATCTGGAACTCGATGGCGCCGGAGATCAGCACCGGCACGGACATGTCGCGCGCGCCCTGCCCGATCTGCACATAGTTCTGCAGGAAGATCGACATGCCGATGGCGGAGATCAGCGGCACCAGCCGCGGACCGCCGCGCAGGGGCCGGTAGGCCACCCGCTCCACCGCGAAGCCATACAAACCGGTGACCAGGACAGACACCAGCAAGGCGGCCCCCAGCACCAGCGGCAGTGGATAGCCCGCGCTCGCGCCGATGGCCGTGAGCGTCACCAGGCCCACGTAGGCGCCGATCATGTAGATCTCGCCGTGGGCAAAATTGATCATGCCGATGATGCCGTAGACCATGGTGTAGCCAATGGCGATCAGCGCATAGATCGCACCCAGCGTCAGGCCATTGACCAGCTGCTGGGTAAACTGTGGAAGGAACTCGTTCATGCGGGAAGCCCCATAACTTTGAAGCTGGAGAAGCCGGCGTTGCAGGAGGTGCGCAAGCGCCGGGCCGGCTCCGTAATGCCGGATATGCCCAGGCCCCGGACGCGGCGGATAAACCGCGCCGGCCGGGCAACCGGACCCCGATACCAAAACGCCCCGCTCAAACCGGGAGCGGGGCGTGCAAAGCCGGTGTGCGGCTTAGTTGGCGGCGGTCTTGGTAGCGTCCTTGTGCCAGGTGAACACAACGAACCTGAACGACTTCAGGTCGCCCTGCGCATCGTACTCGACCTTGCCGATCGGGGTCTGGAAGGCGTTCTTGTGCATGTAGGCGGCGACCTTGGTCGGATCCGTGCTCTTGGCGCCGGCAATGGCATCGCCAATGATCTGGACCGCGGCGTAGGCCGGCATCTGGAACGGGCCGTTGGCATCGCGCTTCTTGTCGGCGAAAGCCTTGACCAGCGCGGCGTTGGACGGATCGGCGGAGAAGTCGGCCGGCAGCGTGACCAGCATGCCTTCCGAAGACGCGCCGGCGATGGCCGTCACGTCCTTGTTGCCCACGCCTTCAGGACCCATGAAGGTCGCCTTGACGCCCTGCTCGCGCGCCTGGCGCAGCAACAGGCCCATTTCCGGGTGGTAGCCGCCGAAGTAGACGAAGTCCACGCCTTGCGACTTGAGCTTGGTAATGACAGCGGAGTAGTCGGAATCGCCTGCGTTCACGCCTTCGAACACAGCCACGGGGATCTTGGCGGCTTCCAGGTCTTTCTTYACCGACGAGGCAATGCCCTGGCCGTACGACTGCTTGTCGTGCAGGATCGCGACCTTCTTGGGCTTGACCTTGGTGATGATGTACTGGGCAGCGGCCGGGCCTTGCTGGTCGTCGCGGCCGATGGTGCGGAAGATGAACTTGCGCTTCTTGTTCTCGGTCAGCTGCGGCGCGGTGGCCGACGGCGTCACCATGACGATGCCTTCGTTCTCGTAGATGTCCGAAGCCGGAATGGTCGAGCCCGAGCACACGTGGCCGATCACGTAATGGATCTTCTGGCTGACGATCTTGTTGGCTACCGCCACGGCCTGCTTCGGTTCGCAGGCGTCATCCATCATCACCACTTCGAACTTGTTGCCGCCCGCGCCGCCGGCGGCATTGATCTGCTCGATGGCAGTCAGCGCACCAGCCTTGACCATGTCGCCGTACTGGGCGACCGAGCCGCTCATGGGGCCGGCAATGGCAATCTTGACGGTTTCAGCGTTGGCGGCGGCGCCGAAGGCGCACAGGGCCGTGGCCAGGGAGATGGACGTAAGACGGGACAGCGTCATTCAGGTGCTCCTCGATTATGGTTGGTCATGGGCCGAGACGGCATGACCTGCGCAATCGAACAACACCCGCGAGCGAAAACTGGGAAAAACGCCCGAGACGCGGAAGACGGGCCTGCAAGAAAAGAAGCGTGTGCGGGGCCCGGCGTGTGTCAGCCCTCCTCTGCAATCCATGCAGCGGAAGACCTTGGTTCGGAAAGACAACGTTAATGCGTTCTCTATTGCGCAGGTGATTCGCCTGCCCCGCTCGCCTCAACGCAGTCCGGAAGGGTGGCCCGGCTGCTGTCGGCAAAGCAGCCCGCATTATAGGGTCAAATTCCGCGCCGGATAGCACATTTGCACAACAAATGAGGATCTTAATGGTAGTAACACAGCACAAATCGTCGGAAATTGGCGTCTTCGCCACCTTTCACGCAATAAATCTTTTGCGTCGCACAAGTGCTGCCGGGCCTGGAGGACAAGGCCTTGGCAAGGCCGGAGCATTTGGTATTGCTGCGCCGCCCCGGCGAGCCGTTTCCCATCTTGGCCCGTCTTGGCTCGTCTTGGCTGACGGATCAGATCTGCGCAGGTACACKCGCACAAAAGCAAAACGCCCCGGCCAAGGCCGGGGCGTTTCATGATGCATGCGGCGCCGTGACTGCCAGCGCCACCTTACCGGGGCATCAGCGCGTGCCCATGTCCGGCACGTTGCGGCTTGCCGCGCCGTTGAACAGCTGGCGCGGACGGCCGATCTTGTATTCCGGATCGGTGATCATTTCTTCCCACTGCGAGATCCAGCCCGGGGTGCGTGCCAGGGCGAAGATGCAGGTGAACAGCGACGTCGGGATGCCAAGTGCGCGTTGCACGATGCCCGAGTAGAAGTCGACGTTCGGGTACAGCTTGCGGCTGACGAAGTACTCGTCTTCCAGCGCGATCTTTTCCAGTTCCATGGCGAGCTTGAACAGCGGGTCGTTGTGCAGGCCCAGTTCATTCAGCACTTCATAGCAGGTTTCGCGCATCAGCTTGGCACGCGGGTCGTAGTTCTTGTACACGCGGTGGCCAAAGCCCATCAGGCGCACGCCCGAGTTCTTGTCCTTGACCTGCTTGATGAACTCGGTGATGTTGTCGACGCTGCCGATTTCCTCAAGCATCTTGAGGGCGGCTTCGTTGGCGCCACCGTGAGCCGGGCCCCACAGGCAAGCCACGCCCGCGGCGATGGCGGCAAACGGGTTGGTACCCGAGGAGCCAGCCAGGCGCACCGTGGAGGTGGAGGCGTTCTGCTCGTGGTCCGCGTGCAGGATGAAGATGCGGTCGAGCGCGCGCTCGAGCACCGGGTTCACCTTGTACGGGGCGCACGGCGTGGAGAACATCATCTGCATGAAGTTGCCCGAGTAGGACAGGTCGTTCTGCGGATAGATGTACGGCTGGCCGATGTTGTACTTGTAGGCCATGGCGACCAGGGTCGGCATCTTGGCGATCAGGCGGATCGCGGAGATTTCGCGCTGGTGCGGATCATCGATGTCCATGGCGTCGTGGTAGAACGCGCTCATGGCGCCCACCAGGCCCGTCAGGACGGCCATCGGGTGGGCGTCGCGGCGGAAGCCGCGCAGGAAGAACTGCATCTGCTCGTGAACCATGGTGTGGTTCATCACGGCACCGACGAATTCTTCCTTCTGCTTGGCATTGGGCAGTTCGCCCTTGAGCAGCAGGTAACAGGTTTCCAGGTGGTCGCACTTGGTGGCCAGCTGCTCGATCGGGTAGCCGCGATACAGCAGCTCACCCTTGTCCCCGTCRATATAGGTGATCTTCGAATTGCACGAAGCCGTCGACATGAAACCGGGGTCATAGGTGAACTTGCCGGTTTGTCCGTACAGCTTGCGAATATCGATTACATCGGGGCCAACGGTACCCGTATAAATCGGCAGCTCAACGCTGGGGGAACCATCGGAAAACGATAGCGTGGCTTTCACATCGGACGGCGTCATGTCGGTTCCTTCTAATGCTGACTAATAATGTTGACGAAACTCAGACCGAACGCAGCAGGGCAATCACGTGCTGCATCGGGGGCGTGTCGAGCTCACCGTCCAACTCCTTGCGCGCAAGAAGCAGGTCCATCAACTCGTTGTCGCTCAGCTCGAAGAGTTCGGAGAGCGAGGCCACGTCCTGGTCGGAGAGGCTCTCTTCGTAACGGTTGAAAAAACGTTCGACGATGATGTCGTTCTCCAGGAGGCCGCGCCGCGCGCGCCAGCGCAGTCGTGCACGCCGGTGCGGATCGGCCTGGTGGGAGAAACTGGGGGAAACACTTTCGGTCATAGGTACCTACTTCCGGCGCGCCGGTCGGGTATGCAGTTTGATAGCCCGGACTGACGCGCCGCTTACAACAACCGCGMAGGATCAGACCGAGCGGCGAACCATCAGCTCTTTGATCTTGCCGATGGCCTTGGTCGGGTTCAACCCCTTCGGGCAAACGTCGACGCAGTTCATGATGCTGTGGCARCGGAACAGGCGGTACGGGTCGTTCAGGTYGTCCAGGCGCTGGCYGGTSGCCTGRTCGCGGCTRTCCGCGATAAAGCGRTAGGCTTGCAGCAGGCCGGCCGGGCCGACGAACTTRTCCGGGTTCCACCAGAACGACGGGCACGACGTCGAGCAGCTTGCGCACAAGATGCACTCGTACAGGCCGTCCAGCTCGTCGCGTTCCTCGGGCGACTGCAGGCGCTCTTTCTCGGGCGGCGGCTCGTCGTTGATGAGGTACGGCTTGATCGAGTTGTACTGCTTGAAGAACTGCGTCATGTCGACGATCAGGTCGCGCACCACCGGCAGGCCGGGCAGCGGACGCAAGACGATGCGTTCCGGCAGCTCGAGCATATTGGTCAGGCAGGCCAGACCGTTCTTGCCGTTGATATTCATCGCGTCCGAACCGCACACGCCTTCGCGGCACGAGCGGCGGAACGAGATGGTTTCGTCCAGCTTCTTCAGCTTGACCAGCGCGTCGAGCAACATGCGCTCATGACCGTCGAGCTCGACCTCGTACGTTTGCATGCGGGGAGCCGCATCCTTGTCCGGGTCGTAGCGGTAGACTTCGAAAATACGCTTCATTTCTGTGGGTCCTGTGGGTCCTACGCGGTGCTTAGAAGGTCCGGGCCTTGGGAGGAACGCTTTCCACCGTCAGCGGGTTCATCTTCACCGGCTTGTAGTCGAGGCGGTTGCCTTCGCTGTAGAACAGCGTGTGCTTGAGCCAGCTCTCGTCGTCGCGATTCGGGAAGTCGCTGTGCGCGTGCGCACCGCGGGATTCCTTGCGGGCAGCTGCCGAAATCATGGTGGCCTTGGCCACTTCCACCAGGTTGGCCACTTCCAGGGCTTCCACCAGCGCGGTGTTGAAGACCTTGGACTTGTCCTTCAGATGGATGTTGTCAGCACGTTCCGCCACTTCCAGGATGCGCTCGACGCCTTCGTCCATCAGCTTCTGCGTACGGAACACACCGGCATGCGACTGCATGTTCTTGCGGATGTCGTTGGCCACGTCCTGGGTGTATTCACCCGACGACGACGATTGCAGCTTGGCCAGGCGCGACATGGCGCGGTCGGCAGCATCGGCCGGCAGCGGCTTGTGCTCTTTCTGCTTGATCGAGGTCGCGGCGATGTGGTTGCCGGCCGCGCGGCCGAACACCACCAGGTCCAGCAGCGAGTTGGTGCCCAGGCGGTTGGCGCCGTGCACCGACACGCAGGAGCATTCGCCGATCGCGTAGAAACCGTTGATGACTTCGTTGGGGTTGCCGTTCTTCGGCGCCACCACCTGGCCATTAATGTTGGTCGGGATACCGCCCATCTGGTAGTGGATGGTCGGCACCACCGGGATCGGTTCCTTGATCGCGTCGACGTTGGCGAACTTGACGCCGATCTCGCGGATCGACGGCAGGCGCTTCATGATGGTGTCGGCCCCGACGTGCGTCAGGTCCAGCAGCACGTAGTCGCCGTTCGGGCCACAACCGCGGCCTTCCTTGATTTCCTGGTCCATCGAGCGCGAGACGAAGTCGCGCGGCGCCAGATCCTTCAGCGTCGGCGCATAGCGCTCCATGAAGCGTTCGCCGTCCTTGTTACGCAGGATACCGCCTTCSCCGCGCRCRCCTTCSGTGATCAGCACGCCCGCGCCGGCCACGCCGGTCGGGTGGAACTGCCAGAACTCCATGTCTTCCAGCGGCACGCCTGCGCGCGCTGCCATGCCCAGGCCGTCACCGGTGTTGATGAAGGCATTGGTCGACGCGGCGTAGATACGGCCGGCGCCGCCGGTGGCGAACAGCGTGGTCTTGGCCTCGAGGATGTAGACCTCGCCGGTTTCCATTTCCAGCGCGGTCACGCCCAGCACGTCGCCGTCGGCGTCGCGGATCAGGTCCAGCGCCATCCACTCGACGAAGAAGTGCGTCTTGGCGCGCACATTGCGCTGGTACAGCGTGTGCAGCAGTGCGTGGCCGGTACGGTCGGCAGCCGCGCAAGCGCGCTGGACCGGCTTCTCGCCGTAGTTCGACGTATGACCGCCGAACGGACGCTGGTAGATGGTGCCGTCGGCGTTACGGTCGAACGGCATGCCGAAGTGCTCGAGCTCGTAGACGACCTTGGGGGCTTCGCGGCACATGAATTCGATTGCGTCCTGGTCGCCCAGCCAATCGGAACCCTTGATGGTGTCGTAGAAGTGATAGTGCCAGTTGTCCTCGCTCATGTTGCCGAGCGAAGCGCCAATGCCACCCTGCGCCGCSACRGTGTGCGAGCGKGTCGGGAARACCTTGGAGAGCACGGCGACATTCAGGCCGGCTTCCGCGAGCTGGAGGGATGCGCGCATCCCAGCGCCGCCCGCCCCGACGATGACCACGTCAAAGCGACGACGCGGCAATCCTGTCTTGACTGCGACCATTTATTACACCCTCCAGAGAATCTGAGCTGCGTAGCCCGCACAACCGACGAGCCACAGAATCGTAAGAACTTGCAGCGCGAGGCGCACGGCCATCGGCTTCACATAGTCCATCCAGATGTCGCGCACGCCAATCCAGGCGTGATACAGCAGCGACAGGATGGTGAGGAACGTGATGATCTTCATCCACTGGTTGGAGAAGAGACCTGCCCACGCTTCGTAGGAAGCGCCGTTCGAGAGCAGGAAGGCGACTGCCAGCACGATGGTGAAGACCACCATGATGACAGCGGTGACGCGCTGCKCGAGCCAGTCTTTGAGACCGTAGTGCGCACCGACGACCAGACGCTTGGGACCGATATTATTATTTGCCACGTTGACTCTCTCCTCAGAACAGGCCGAACAGCTTCAGGCCGAACACAGCGGTGAGCAACAGGCTGATGATCAGCACGGCAACAGCGGACTTCGCCGAAGCGGGCTTGGTCACGCCAACGTGCACGTCGAGCAGCAGGAAACGGATGCCGGCGCAGAAGTGGTGCAGGTAACCCCAGATCAGAGCCAGCAGAACCAGCTTGACGAAGCCGCCGGACAGAAGCGCCGAGAACTTTGCGAAGCTCAGTTCGGAAGTGACGCTCTGTTCGAAGAGATACAGGACGAAAGGAAGGAGGAGGAACATCAGAGCACCGCTTGCGCGATGCAGGATGGACACCTTGCCGGCCCAGGGCAACCTGTAACGCACCAGCTGCGTCACATGGATGTTCCTGAACTCCGGCCTGGCTTGTTTGGCTTCAGCCATTGCTAGACCCCATTTGCGGTAAACAAAAAACGAAACTTCTGAGCGCCCTGGATGCAAATGGATGCAGCCAGAGCAAATCCCGATAATTTTAGCGCCTTTGTTGCGCGGCGCACCAATAATTTTCAGCTATCGCGCACCAACATGGCGTGCCCGACAATCGCACGCAACCATGCCGCGAGGTAATCATCCTTGCTTTGCGCAACAGCGGGGGCTGCCGTGGCTGCAACAGCAATAATCGACATGGATTGCATTCCGGCGGGTCAGCTCAAATCGTTCTGATAATAGTGCCGGGTGGTTACATACAGGCCGCGACGGACTTCGACGGGCCGGTCGCCATAGGTGAACGAGACGCGCTCGACAGACAAAAGCGGCGTGCCAGCGTCCACGGACAACAGCGACGCGGTGGCCTGGTCAGCGGCCACCGCGCGGATTTTTTCGGTCGCCCGGATCATGCGCGTGCCGAATTCAGCCTCGAACAGCGCATACATCGGGCCCTTCCATTCGGTCAGCTTCTCGGCCGTCAGGCCCTTGAAGTTGGTGCCCAGCAGCCAGATTTCGTCCAGCACGGTCGGCTCGCCGGAGAAAAACAGCACGCGGCGGATCTGCACCACGCCATCGCCGGTGCGGATATCGAGAAGGCGTGCGATTTCGGCCGGCGCGCGCAGGCGCTTGCATTCCAGCACCTGGCTGGCCCCATAATGGGGCTCGCCCTCGTCCGGCACCAGGCGCAGGAAGCGGAACTTCACGCCATCCTCGTGGTGCGTCGTGACAAACGTGCCCTTGCCCTGGCGGCGCGCCACCAGGTTTTCGGCCGCGAGTTCGTCGATGGCCTTGCGCACCGTGCCCTGGCTGACCTTGTAGCGGGCTGCCAGGTCCATTTCGCTGGGGATCATGTCGCCAGGCTTCCATTCACCGGACTGCAGGCTCTGCGTGATGAGCGCCTTGATCTGCTGATAGAGTGGGCTGAAGGTTGGCGAGGCCGCCGCGGCGGACGGCTGTGTCCCGGCGCCGGACGTAGCGGCGCCATTATCCTGCACTGCAGCAACGGCAGTGCCGGCGAGGGACGGGGGCAGGGATGACATAAGCGAATTTCACCACAAAACGAGGAAGCACGTCCAGCCCGCCATCAAATGTCTTATGTCTTATATAAGACATATGAATTGACAACACAAATGTGCAGGCCTACACTCCCGCAGGTTTCACGCCTGCACCCGCTCTGGATACGGCACCCCTCTTCGCAGTAGACTTACGCTTTGTCGCACCCCATGACCCGTTGTGGCTCTCTCCAGTCGGTACCGCTAGCAGCGCGCCGGCGGATTGCCGCTTGCCGCCGTGGCGACAAACCCGCAACCGGTGACGTCCGGACTACCCTCCGGCCAGGCACCGACCAGTTTCCCCCTCTTCTTGTTTGGAGAATTACTCATGGCTAAAGCCCCAATGCGCGTCGCAGTCACCGGCGCCGCTGGCCAGATCGGCTACTCCCTGCTGTTCCGCATCGCCAATGGCGACATGCTTGGCAAAGACCAGCCGGTCATCCTCCAATTGCTCGACCTCCCGCAAGCCCAGGCCGCCGTCAAGGGCGTGGTGATGGAACTGGAAGATTGCGCATTCCCGCTGCTGGCCGGCGTGGTGATCACCGACGACCCCAAGGTCGCGTTCAAGGACGCCAACGTCGCGCTGCTGGTCGGTGCCCGTCCGCGTAGCAAGGGCATGGAGCGCAAGGACCTGCTCGAAGCCAACGCACAGATCTTCACGGTGCAAGGCAAGGCGCTGGACGAAGTCGCCGCCCGCGACATCAAGGTGCTGGTGGTCGGCAACCCGGCCAACACCAACGCCTACATCGCGATGAAGTCGGCTCCGAGCCTGCCCAAGGAGAACTTCACCGCCATGCTGCGCCTGGATCACAATCGTGCCCTGTCGCAAATCGCCGCCAAGACTGGCAAGCCGGTCGCGTCGATCGAGAAGATGTTCGTCTGGGGCAACCACAGCCCGACCATGTACGCCGACTACCGCTACGCGACCGTCGACGGCCAGAGCGTCAAGGACCTGATCAACGACCACGCCTGGAACAACGACGTGTTCCTGCCGACCGTTGGCAAGCGCGGCGCCGCCATCATCGAGGCCCGTGGCCTGTCGTCGGCAGCTTCGGCCGCCAACGCTGCCATCGACCACGTGCATGACTGGGTCCTGGGCTCGAACGGCAAGTGGGTCACCATGGGCATCCCGTCGGACGGTTCGTACGGCATCCCCGAAGACACCATGTTCGGCTTCCCGGTGACCACCGCCAACGGCAAGTACGAAATGGTCAAGGGCCTCGAAGTCGACGCCTACAGCCAGGAAAAGATCAATATCACGCTCAAGGAACTGGAAGAAGAGCGTGYCGGCGTGCAGCATCTGCTCGGCTGATCCAGGATCCAGGCAGCGCCAATGACTAGACCGGAGCCTCGCATCGATTCACGAATCGGCGCAGGCTCCGGTTTTTTCATTCTGGCGCCCCGCCCCTGCCTCCCCCAACCGCTATTCGATTGAATAAAGTGCATCCTTCCGAGGTCTTGTTCCAGGGCGAAGCCGTTCCGACGCAACTGCCGGTCTGCGACCACTATGCCGGCAACGAAAAGCTGATGCTGAAGTCGCTTGCCCTGCAGCAGGAGCTTGGGCCCGTCTTCGATATCACCTTCGACTGCGAAGACGGCACCGCCGTCGGGCTGGAGCGCGAGCACGCTGAATTGTGCGCAMGCCTCATCAACAGCCCGCAAAACCACTTCAACCGCGTGGGCGTGCGCATCCATGRCCCGGCGCACCCCTGCTGGCGCCAGGACATCGACACCCTGGTGGGCAGCGCCGGCGCCCGGCTGGCCTATGTGGTGGTGCCCAAGGTGACCGATGTGGTCGAGGTCGCGCGCGTTACCGACCACGTGAACCAGGCGGCCCGCGCCGCCGGCATCGCACGGCACATCCCCATTCATGTGCTGATAGAGACRCATGCCGCATTGGACCAGGTATTCGACATCGCCCGCCTCGTGCAGGTKGAATGCCTCAGCTTCGGGCTGATGGATTTCGTCTCCGCCCACCACGGTGCCATCCCGGGCGACGCCATGCGCTCGCCGCAGCAGTTCGAGCACCCGCTGATCCGGCGCGCCATGCTGGAGATCTCGGCCGCCTGCCATCGGTACGGCAAGGTGCCCTCGCATAACGTCAGCACCGATATCGAGCAGCCGTCCCGCGCCGGAGACGATGCCCTGCGCGCCCGGGCCGAATTCGGCTACCTGCGCAAGTGGAGCATCCACCCGAGCCAGATCCAGCCGATCGTTGCGGCCTTCCGCCCCAGCGGCACGGAGATTGGCGCGTCCAGCGAGATCCTGCTGGCCGCCTACGAGAACAACTGGGCACCGATCCGCCACCAGGGCCAACTGCACGATCGGGCCAGCTACCGGTATTACTGGTCGCTGCTGCAGCGGGCGCACGCCACCGGTGCTGATTTGCCCGGCACGGTGCTCGAACGCTTCTTTGCATGAACGTTGCCTGGCGCGCGCCAGGCGATGACCACGGTGTGCAACAGGATCGATCCCGCGCTTGGCTCGGGCAAGAGACCAGACAGGAGACGCGATGTCAGAGCAGCAGYCAGTCCCGCAGAACGGCCCGAAGCCCAAGAAGTCCGTCGCCCTGTCGGGCGTGACCGCCGGCAATACCGCCCTGTGCACGGTCGGCCGTACCGGCAACGACCTGCACTACCGCGGCTACGACATCCTCGACATCGCCGAGACCTGCGAATTCGAGGAAATCGCCCACCTGCTGGTGCACGGCAAGCTCCCCACCCGCGCCGAACTGGCTGCCTACAAGGCCAAGCTCAAGGCCCTGCGCGGTCTGCCCGCCAACGTCAAGGCCGCCCTCGAATGGGTGCCCGCCAGCGCCCACCCGATGGACGTGATGCGCACCGGCGTGTCCGTGCTCGGCACCGTGCTGCCGGAAAAGGACGACCACAACACCCCCGGCGCGCG
>NZ_JBFTSF010000126.1:0-18368 GCF_056399905.1 Cupriavidus sp. 01L46 | reverse complement strand
GCACCGCTGTGCCCTGCAAGGTCCGCCGCCAGCAACTGATCGAGCTATACACGTTGAGCCACAAGCGCAGGCGCGCGGATGGATGCAATTGGTCCGTCTTCCGGTTCCTATGCCAGCTTGGCGCGATGACCGCCACCTTCACGTTCGCCCACCACCTTCCCGCGACCGATGACGATGCCCTGCCAAGGCGTAGGGACTGACATGCGCATCGTGATCTCCGGCACTTACTCCACCGGCAAGTCAACCACGACCGATGCCCTGGGCTACCTGACCGGCATTCCTCGCACCAATGCCCGCACCATGCGCGAAATCATGCCGGAAGCGCTACCGGGCAAAGTGCTCGAGCAGTGCAGCGTTCCCGAGCTGATGGAACTCTGCCTGTGGCGATTCAAGGAACGTGTCGTGTCCGAACACCTGTGTGGAGACACCTACATCTCGGACGGCTCCTGCCTGCACGAGTGGATATACGCCCGAGGCCGCCTGATCGCGGGGATCAATCCCGCCAATGGGCCAATAACCCGTAGCCTGCGCAAGCTGATGGGCTCGCGCTATCGCCCCACGCACGAGCACATCTTCGAGCGACTCATGCATGCGGTGGAGGCGCACGCCCGCGCCTCGTATGAGGAGGCGATCCACCTGCCGATCGAGTTCCCGGTGACCGACGACGGCCATCGCCCCGTCTCGGAAGCGTTTCGCCGCATGACGGAGCGCATGTTGCTGGAGAGGTTGCAGGCGCTCGGCATTCCCTGCCGCGTGGTGGGCGGATCGATCGAACAGAGGCTCGCACAAATTACAGCCCTCTATGGATGGCCGCACGTATGCAGCATCCCCGATGCCATCGCCATGGCCCGCGCCAACGCGGCACGCATCGAACGGGAAAGCAACGCCCGACATCAGTCGTTCCGGGAAGGCATGAGCTGGCGCCATCGCGTGGCGCGCAGATTAAGCACCTTGTAAAGCGTTCACAACGCCCAGAGGGCCGAGTCTTCTGCCTTCCAACATTGCACCGCCAACAACGCACCTCCAACAACGCAAAAAGGAATTCCCAATGCCCAAGATTGCCATCGTCTATCAAAGCAACGCAGGCCACACCGCGGTGCTCGCCCGTGCGGTCGCTTGCGGCCGGATTCACTTGCTCGGCATGCTGGAGCGGGGACAAGTTGAACACCCTGATGCAGATGACGATTTTTGCCGCGCAACACGCCATGATCTGGGTGCCGTTGGGTACGATGCCCGGCTATCACACCAGCCAGGGAACTGCGCGGGATCTGAACCGGGTCGGCGGCTTCCTGGGCGCCATGGCCCAGGCCAATGCGGACGAATCGCCCGATGTCGCTCCGCCGCAAAGCGATCGCGATACGGCTCAGGCATTGGGCAAGCAAGTCGCCGAGGTTGCCACCCGGTTCATCTACGGCACGCGCTGACTGAGCGGAGTCAAGATTGAGAAATGTCCGCTTGACCCGAGGACATGCCGGGAAGAAGATTCCCGGGTACTTCGGCGCCGGCACCAGCGGTTGGTGGCATGCGCCTCCACGACGATCGGCGGACACGACACATCGCTCACCCGGCGCGCGCTCCGCCCCTACCCATCCGACCCACCATGCGCATCCAGTGCGCAGGTGCAGGTGCTTAAGGAGCGACAACGATGGACATGCGTGCGTCTGCGCTTCATGTGGAAGCACCTTCCCGTCGCGGCCGGGAGACTCAGCAGTCCATGTGGTCCGCCGCGATTGCGGATCGGGATAGCTTCCTGCACTGGTCACGAACCGGGCTCAATGAACTGATCCCGCACCAGATGTCCGCATTCGGCCTGACCACCAAACATACCTTGGGGGTCAGGCCGCTCGAAACGTTCACCTTTCGTGTGCCGGAGGCATACCTGCAGCAGGTTGCGCGTAGCCCCGGCATAGGCTGCCCGGTTTTTTCGCACTGGATCCTGGCACGCACCCCTCAGTTTTTCTGCCCGGACGTGGCTGGCGAGAACGTAGCACTGGCGTCGCTATTCAAGCAATACGCGCTTGGCAACCTTTTTCTCCACGGACACGTCGATGCGGACCGTGGGCTGGCATCTTATTTCGCGCTGTTCGGCGTGGATACGGCGCGCCGCGCTCACCACGAGCACCATGCCGAGGCGGTTGCCCTCAGGGTCCACGAGGCTCTCGCCAGGATCCACCACCTCAGAGGGAGCGGCAATCCTGCAGGCGCGGCCGCACGATCCCTCACCAAGGCGGAGCAAGCGGTCTTCCATTGGCTCCGCCAGGGCAAGACCAATTGGGAAATCGCACGCATCCTCAACAAGAGCGAGTGGACGGTAAAGACCCAGGTTCAACACATCCTGCGCAAACTGGATGCCAGAAACCGGCAGGTGGCGATATCCCGCTAAGAGGCCGTTTCAACATGAAGTGAGGCGGTTCTGGCTAGGCGCGCAGCCGCAGACAGTACAAGTGGTACGGCAAAGGCCGCGCAACCATACCGTTGCCCGCTTCAGCCGGCTGGGGCCGCCTGCGCCGCGCCACCCTGGCTGGCCGCTACCGCCTGCCGCAAACGCGCCACGCCTTCCACAATCTGCGCATCGGACGCGGTGGCGAACGATAGCCGCAGCGCGGGCGAGCGCTGCCCGTCCACGCCAAAGCTGGCGCCCGGCACATACATCACGCGCGCCGCGATGGCGTGCGGCAACAGGCTGGCCGCGTCGGCCACGCCGTCGATCTCGCACCACAGGAACATGCCGCCTTGCGGGGTTTCGCAGCGCAGCGCGGGGCCGAAGGCATCGGCCAGGGCCTGCACCATCAGGTCGCGCTTGTGGCGGTAAAGGTCGATGATGCGCGCGGTCTGGCGGGGCAGCAGGCCATCCTCCAGGCAGCTTGCCATGGCTAGCTGCAGCCACGGCGAGGTGCACAGATCGCAGACTTGCTTGGCGATCACCGCGCGCCGCAGGATTTCGGCGGGCCCGGCCATCCAGCCCAGGCGCAGCCCGGGCGCCATGGTCTTGGAAAAGCTGCCAAGGTAGATCACCCACGGTGTCAGCGCGGGATCCTGCGCGGCAAGCGACAGCAGCGAGGGCAGCGGCTCGCCGTCAAAGCGCAGGCTGCCGTAGGGATCGTCCTCCACCACCACGATGCGGTGCTGCGCGGCGAGCGCGAGCACGGCGCGGCGGCGCGCCAGCGCCAGCGTGCGCCCGCTCGGGTTGGCGAAGGTGGGCACCAGGTAGAGCAGGCGCGGCCGCTCGGCGTCGGGGCAATCCGCCAGCATGGCGGCAAGGGCCTGCACGCACAGCCCGTCCTGGTCGGAAGGGATGGCGCGCACGGCGGCGCCGGCCAGCCGCAGCGCCTGCACGGCGGCGGGATAGGTCGGCGTTTCCACCCACACCGGCGTGCCCGGCGCGACAAAGGCCTGCACCAGCAGGTCGAAGCCTTGCTGCGAGCCCGAAGTCACCACGACCTGCTCCGGTGGCAACGGCGCGCCACGCTCCGCCATCAGCACGGACAATGCCTGGCGCAGCGCGGGCATGCCCTCGGTCGGCCCGTACTGCAGGCATTGCGCGGGAACAGTGGCCATGGCCATGGACGCGGCATCCTGCAGCGCGGCGGCATCGAAGCTGGCCGGCGAGGGGTAGCCACCCGCGAACGAGATCATGTCCGGCAGGCTCATGTAGGGAAACAGCTCGCGAATGGGCGAGCCTTGCGGCTCCCGCATGGCCGGCGCGAACGCGTACGGATGGACTGGCGTGCTCATGAGAGACTCGGTATTGGATCAGTCGATCGGTCGATCAGTCGACGGTGGCGCCGGAGAGCTTGACGATCTCGCCCCACTTGCGGCGATCGTTGCGCACCAGTTCGGCGAACACTTCCGGCGAGTTCGGCGCCAGCTCGGCGCCCTGCTCGCGCAGCTTGGCCTGGATGGCGGGATCGCTGGTGGCGCGTGCCAGGTCGCGGCTGATCTTCTGCGCAATCGCGGCGGGCAGGCCCTTGGGTGCGAACAGGCCGAACCACGGGCTGGCGTCGAAGCCTTCGACCGGCCCTGCCGCTGCCACGGTGGGCACATTGGGCAGCGCCGCCGACCGGGCTGCGGAGGTGACCGCCAGCGCCTTGAGCTTGCCGGCACGGACGAACTGGATCGATGCGGGCAGGTTGTCGAACATCACGTCGACGCTGCCGCCCATCAGGTCGGCCAGCGCCGGGCTGCTGCCCTTGTAGGCGACATGGCTCATCTGCGTGCCGGTCATGCGCTGGAACAGCTCGCCCGCCAGATGGGTCGACGTGCCGTTGCCGGCCGAGGCCATATTGACCTTGGCGGGATTGGCCTTGAGGTAGGCGATGAACTCCGCCAGCGTGGTCACGCGGGCGCGTTCCGCAAACGCCGGCGAGATCACCACCACGTTGGGCACCTTGGCCACCAGCGACACGGGCACGAAGTCCGCGGCGGCGTCGTAGGGCAGCTTCTTGTACAGCGTGGGATTGATGCCGAACTCGCCGACCGAACCCATCAGCAGCGTGTAGCCATCCGCCGGCGACTTGGCGGCCACGCCGGTGCCAACGATGCCGCCGGCGCCGGGACGGTTGTCCACCAGCACCGGCTGCTTCCACATCACGGTGAGCTGGTCGCCGATCATGCGCGCCACCATGTCGGTGGTGCCGCCCGCCGGGTACGGCACGATGATGCGGACCGGCTTGTTAGGGAAGTCGTCCGCACTGGCCGGGGCCGCGGTCACGGCCAGCAAGCCCATTGAAATGCCGCAATGGCCGATGATGCGAAGCAGTCGATTCATGCCGGTCTCCTCGTTTCCTTATTGGTTGTGATGTCCCGTCTCTTGTCTCTTGGGGGGCGGGGAACGCCGGAAGGCCTATAGGCAACATTCCGGGAGTTCGGCATTTTTAGTCATCAACTTTTTTACATCAAGCGAGATTTACGCATAGGATGATAACTTTAATGCATCAACCTGGGGTACCAGTGAGATGCCTAAGTCAACCGCCCCTTGCCACTCGCCCCATGAGCGCCTCCCGCATTCCCAGCCTCAGCAGCCTGCGCGCCTTTGAAGCCGCCGCCCGCCACCAGAACCTTCGCCGGGCCGCGGCGGAGCTCTGCCTGAGCGAGAGCGCCGTCTCGCGCCAGATCGCCACGCTGGAAAGCCAGCTCGGCGTGGCGCTGTTCCACCGCGCCAACCAGCGCGTCAGCCTGACGCCGGCCGGCTCGCTCTACGGTTACCAGGTACGGGAAAGCCTGCAAAAGCTGCAGCGCGACACGCTGGACATCATGGCGCACGAGGGCGCGGGCGGCATCGTGGAACTGGCCTGTGTGCCGACCCTGGCGGTGGAATGGCTGATCCCCCGCTTGCCCGCGTTCTACGCGCAGCATCCGCAGGTGGTGGTCAACTTCAGCGCGCAAGCGGATGTGTTCCTGTTCGACGGCACGCCGTACGACGCCGCCATCCACTACGGCGAAGCCAACTATCCGGGCGGCCGCGCCGACCCGCTGTTCGATGAAGAATCAGTGCCGATCTGCCATCCGGAGCTGTTTGCCGGCGAGGGGCCGGTCAGCGCCCAGCGAATCGCGCAGGCGCCCTTGCTGCACCTGTCGACGCGCCGGCTGGACTGGAAGAACTGGATGGAAGCGGCCGGCGTGGGCGATGTCAACGCCATGCGCGGCACGCGCTATGACCACCACAGCATGGTGATCAGTGCCGCCCGCGCCAAGCTGGGCGTGGGCCTGGTGCCGCGCTTCCTGGTGGAGGAGTACCTGGCGCTGGGCCTGCTGGTGATGCCGGTAGCACAGGCCATGCGCTCGCAGCGCGCCTACTACCTGGTGGCACCGGACTCGCGGCCGATGAGCGATGCGATGTCGCGCCTGCGGACCTGGCTGCTGGCAGCGGCGCAGGATTTTGCGGCACGGCAGGCCTCGGGGCGGGCCCCGGGGCCTGCACAGGACGCTTGATCAGAAAATTTGAATATCGAATACGATACCGGGGCCCTTATCGATCCCGCGCCAGATCTATCCTTTGTCACATGGAGACAGAACATGTTCTCCCAATTTCAACAAGGCAGATAGATCATGAGAATTACCACCGCCCGCCTGTTCCTCGCTGCCGCCATCGCCGGCACCGCCCTGCTCTCCTTGAACTCCGCCTTTGCCGCGGACACCAGCGGCACCCACGCCGGCGACAACTACGGCTACGTGCACCGCTCGGCCGACGCCTACACCGATGGCGCGCGCAAGATCGACGCGTTCAGCAATGGCGCCCGCACGGTCAAGCACGACTATCCGTTCGGTTTCTCCGTGTGAGCAAGCAAGCGCTGCACAGGAAGCACAGACAGCAGGAACGCATCATGACCGTCAAAGACACCGCCCTGATCCTCGCCGGATGGATCGCCGCCTGCCTGGGCAGCGGCTACCTCGTGACCTTCGCCGCGCAGGCGCTGCAGCGTTAGGGATGACACACTTGCGCGCCTGAGCGGTTGAGCGCTGGCAAGGCAAGCACCGCGCATTTGGCATGATTCCGGATGTCCGAAACGGCCGTGCACCTGCCCCAGGCCTGCCGCGCCTGCTACCGCCCGCTCAGCCCTTCACGTTGGCAGCCTCCAGCGCTTCGGCCAGTTTGCGCCCGGCATCCAGCGCCGCCGGAAAGCCACAGTACACCGCGCTGTGCACCACCAGTTCATGCAATTCCTGCGGCGTCACGCCATTGGCCAGGGCGCCGCGCAGATGGCCGGTCAGTTCCTGCGGCCGGTTGAGTGCGATCAGCATCGATACCGTCGCCAGGCTGCGCTGCTTGCGGTCCAGGCCGTCACGCGTCCACACCGTGCCCCACGCGAACTCCGTCACCAGTTGCTGCAGGCCGACATCGCCCTGCTGTTGCGCGGCGTCGAACGCGCGCTGCACGTATTGTTCGCCCATGACTTCCGAACGTACCTGCCGGCCGGCTTCGAAGGCCGGCGTTTGCGTGTAGGCGGCAGGGTCTTGCTTGGCTTGCGTCATCTTGCTATATCCGGTGATTGCATGAGTCATCGGGCAGGCACGCCGCATCCTGGCGGATGCGCGGCGCCTGCGGCGTTGCGCCTTACTTGAACGGTGTCTGCAGGATGCCCATCACGGTACGGATGCCATCGCGGTAGTTGCCCAGCCGCATGTTCTCGTCGTAGCTGTGCTGGTTATTGTCCGCATTGACCAGCGGCACGATCACGAACGGCGCCTGCAGCGCCTGCACCGCCGCACCGGTCGGCACGGTGCCGCCCATCATGCGGATCTGCACCGGCGCCTTGCCGTAGGACTGCTGCATGGCCTGTGTGAGCCACCGGCTGATCGGCGCCGACAGGTCCGTGCGCGCGGCGGAGCTGGAGGCCGAGACCTCGCCCGCGGTGACCGAGGCAAGCTTGGGATAGCGCGCGCGTTCGTCGTCGGTGGGCTCGCCCTTGACCAAGTGGTAGCCCTGTTTTTCCACGTGCTGCCTGACGAGGGCGAACAGGGATTCCGGGCTGGTCTCCGGCACGGTGCGGATATCGATATCGGCCACCGCCACTTCCGGAATGACGGTACGGGCCTTCTCGCCCACGTCGCCGGCGGCCATGCCGCGCACGTTCAGCGTGGGG
This sequence comes from Cupriavidus sp. 01L46, assembly GCF_056399905.1. Classification (NCBI taxonomy): domain Bacteria; kingdom Pseudomonadati; phylum Pseudomonadota; class Betaproteobacteria; order Burkholderiales; family Burkholderiaceae; genus Cupriavidus; species Cupriavidus sp. 01L46. Next base: position 10,785 of record NZ_JBFTSF010000126.1, on the reverse strand, counting down.
TACTGCATGGCTTCCTGGTAGTTGGCGCCAACACGCTCGGCCCGCGCGATGCCCAGGCGGCGGCGCAGCGCGGCCTCGTCGTCGGGCACGGCGGCCATGATGCGGCGTGCGCGTTCATCGATCTTTACCGGCTTGTAGTAGCCGGCAATGGTGACGCGGCCGTCGTCATCCTTCATGGTGGCGAGCAGGTTCGCCAGCCGCTGCGCGGGGTTGGCGGCATAGTTGCCATAGTGGCCGCTGTGCAGGCCCTGGCTGGCGCCGAACACCTTGAGCTGCACCAGCAGCACGCCGCGGTTGCCGAAGATCAGCGTGGGCTGGTTGCTCTGGTGCATGGGGCCATCGAAGATCACCATGCCGTCATTGCGCAGCAGCGCCAGGTTGTCAGCGATCACCTTGCCCAGCGACGGCGAGCCCTTCTCTTCCTCGGAATCCAGCAGCACCTTGATATCGACCGCAGGGTCCACCCCGGCGGCCTTGAGCGCATCCATGGCGGCCAGGAACATCACGATGGGGCCCTTGTCGTCCGACGACGAACGCCCGAACACGCGCCACTCGGGATCGACCTGGCCGGCATAGAGTTTGTCCAGCGGCAGCGCCTCCCACTTGCCATTGGCGCTGCGCGCCTTGAGCGTAGCCTCCCACGGGCTGGGCTGCGCCCATTGCGACGGCGTTACCGACTGGCCATCGAAATGCATGTAGAACAGCACGGTCTTGCGCGGGCCAGCGCTTTGCTGCGTGCTAGCGGGGTATTCGGCGTAGACCATCGGCTTGCCGTTATTGGGCAGCTCGCGCGCCTGGAAGCCACGCCGGGCGAAGGCCTTGACCAGCCAGTCCGCATTCTTCTGGATATCCGCGGGCACGGTGGCGTCGTTGGGCAGGGCCAGCAATTCGACCCATTCGCGGTAACTGCGCGCCGCGGCCTGGTCGGCCTGCTGCTGCAGCTGCATGCTGTCGAGCGTGGCGGCATGCGCGCCCGCGGCCAGCAGCATGGCGCCGAGGGCGCCGCACACGGTCGCGCGGACGGCGCTGTGCAAGGGGGACTGGAAGATGCGGGAACGGGTATGCAGGTGGGCGAAATGCGGCGCGCTGCCAGGCGCGCCGGCAAGGAAACGTAGTCTCATGGCTCTTGTTGGATAGGAAAGTGCATGGCAACGGATACGGCGGGCGGGCCGCAAGACACCCGCGCGGCCCGCACCGGCAGTCTGAACCGCTACAGGCCACTTGTCCATGCACGACGCCCCTGGCGGCGCGCCTTCATTGGGCCCGGCAACGCGCAGGCGCCCTCAGGGGCCCTGCTCGTCGGGCGACTGCGCAAAGCCCTCCTCGCGGCGCGCAATAGCACTGGCCAGCCCGAACTCCATGGCAAAAAGCAGGATCAGCGCGAGCATCGCCAGCGCGCCGATCGCCAATCGATAGTAGACCCACATGGCGGCAAGCCGGAACATCCGACAGAGTTGTCCTATCTGCAGCGTAGATTTCCCTACGTCAAAACGGCGCTGAGATGCCACGGCGCGGTGCAAAAAAGCTATCAAAACGGGGAATGGAAGACTCGTGGAAGGCGCAGGCGATTGCACCCGACTTGATCTGGATCCAGGCAAGGTTGCCCGCAGGGTGCCATCATGACCCTGGTGACCGCCCCCGAACCACCCCGGCGGGGGCCGCCATGCCGACAACGATCACAGCCATTACAGGAGATAGCCGCCATGACCAACATCGTGCTCGCCACCGACGGTTCGCCCTTTTCCGACGCGGCCGCCCGCTTCATCGCCGAAGGCAAACTGCTGCAAGGCGGCTTTACCGTGCATGTGGTCCATGTGACGCCCGATGTCACCGGACAGGTACGCGCCTTCGTCAGCAAGGAAACCATCGACGCCTGGCATCAGGAAGAAAGCGGCAAGGCCATGCAGTCCGTGGCCGACATCCTCGGCGCCGCAGGCATCGCCTTCGAGCAACACGCGCTGCACGGCTTTGCGCCGGAACGCATCGTCGCCTACGCCGCCAGCGTCGACGCACGCGGCATCGTCATGGGCACGCACGGCCGCGGCTCGTTCTTCGATGCGGTGATTGGTTCGGTGGCGGGACGGGTGCTGGCGCACGCCCCGTGCCCGGTAGTCCTGGTCAAGGCCCCGGGCAAGAAGTAAGGCAGCCGGCCCAGGCTGGCCGGTGCCGGGTCAGACCGGCCAGAGCGGCGGCTCGTCCATCAGCGCGACCTGCTCGCGCAGTTCGAGGATGCGGTCCTGCCAGTAGCGGGCAGTCCCAAACCACGGGAATGCCGCCGGAAAGGCCGGATCGCGCCAGCGGCTGGCCAGCCAGGCGCTGTAATGCAGCAGGCGCAGCGTGCGCAGCGCCTCGATCAGGTAAAGCTCACGCGGCTGGAATTCCGCAAAATCCTCATAGCCGGCCAGGATGTCGGCCATCTGGCCCTGCTGGGCGGCGCGATCGCCTTCCAGCAGCATCCACAGATCCTGCACCGCCGGCCCCATGCKGCTATCGTCGAAGTCGACAAAGTGCGGCCCGGGCGGGCGCGAACCCGCATGCGACTCCTCGATCCACAGCACATTGCCGCGATGGCAATCGCCGTGCAGCCGCAACTGCGCTACATCGCCCGCGCGCTCGAAGCAACGGCGAGCGCCATCCACGGCGAGATCGGCAACCGCCTGCCAGGCGGGGCGCAGTTCCAGGGGAATACAGTCTTGCGCCAGCAGCCAGTCGCGCGGGGCCACCCCGAAGGTGTCCACGTCGATGGTGGGGCGTGCCTGGTAAGGATGCGTGGCGCCGAGCGCATGGATGCGGCCGATGAAACGGCCAAGCCAGGTCAGCGTGTCCGCACGATCCAGCTCCGGCTCGCGCCCCCCGCAGCGAGGAAAGACCGCGAAGCGAAAACCCGCGTGCGCCAGCAGCGTGGCGCCGTCGCGCGCGATGGCCGGCACCGCCGGAATCTCGGCGTCGGCCAGTTGCCGCACGAAAGCGTGCTCTTCCAGAATGGCCGCGTCGCTCCAGCGGCCGGGGCGGTAGAACTTGACCACCACCGGCGCGCTGCCTTCGATCCCCACCTGCCAGACCCGGTTCTCATAACTATTGAGCGCCAGCAGGCGGCCGTCCGGCTCGAAACCGGCGGCCTCCATCGCATCCAGCATCAGGTCCGGCGTGAGGCTGGCGTAGGGCACGCCATCGGCATCGGTGAGCGTGCCGCCGTCGCCGGGCACCTGAAGGTCAAACCCTGAACTGGACATGGCGCGTGGCAGCCGTTGGGGAACGTTGTGGAGTTAGCGCGTGGGCTTGGCGCGCTGGCCGCCCAGCAGCGCGGCTTGCGGCGCCGGACGGCGACCGCGTGCGGCCGGATCCTGTCCGGTGCGCGGCTGCGCAACATGGGTGTTGGCACCGGCGCGGTTGCCGTTGACGTCGCCATTGCGATCGCGGTTGCCATTGCCATTGCCATTGCCACTGCCATTGCCATTGCCGGCGGCACGGTTGCCGTTGGCCTCGCCAGTGCGGTTGCCATTGGCCTGACCGTTACGCGGGTTGCCTTGGCCGGCCGAAGCCGGTCGTCCGCTGCCCTGCGCCGGGCGTTGGCCCTGTGCCTGCGGCGCGCGGCGCTGGCCTTGTCCATCGGCGGCGGCGGGAGCCTGGCTGCGGCCTTGCGGCGCGCGTGCCGGACGTTGCTGGCGCTCGCCAGCTTCTGCCGCCGGTGCGCGGCCGCGCGGCTGGCCGCCGGCGGGTGCCTGGCCGCGGCCACGGCCACCACCACCATTGCCCTGGCCCTGGCCGCGTGCCTGCCGGCCCTTCTGGATCGGCTCGGCCGGAATGCTCGGATCGACCTCGAAGCCCGGCAAGATGGTTTGCTCGATCTGGCGCTTGATCAGCCGTTCGATATCGCGCATCAGCGAGATTTCATCCACGCAGACCAGCGAGATCGCCTCGCCCTCGGCGCCGGCGCGGCCGGTACGGCCGATACGGTGCACGTAGTCTTCGGGCACGTTGGGGAGGTCGTAGTTGACCACGTGGGGCAGTTGGTCGATGTCGATGCCGCGCGCGGCGATATCGGTAGCCACCAGCAGGCGCAGCGTGCCGGCCTTGAACTCGGTCAGCGCGCGCGTGCGGGCCGACTGGCTCTTGTTGCCGTGGATCRCCAATGCCGACAGGCCGTCCTTGTCGAGCTGCTCGGCCAGGCGGTTGGCGCCGTGCTTGGTGCGGGTGAAGACCAGCACCTGGTGCCAGTCGTTCTCGCGCACCAGGTGGGCCAGCAGTTCGCGCTTGCGCTCGCGGTCCACCGGGTAGACGCGCTGCGCCACCGTTTCGGCCGTGGTATTGCGGCGCGCCACTTCGATGGAGGCGGGGTTGTCCAGCAGGCGGTCGGCCAGGCCACGGATCTCGTCGGAGAAGGTGGCCGAGAACAGCAGGTTCTGGCGCTTCGGCGGCAAGACGTTGAGGATCTTGCGGATGTCGTGGATGAAGCCCATGTCGAGCATGCGGTCGGCTTCGTCCAGCACCAGCATTTCCACGTGCGACAGGTCGATGGTGCGCTGGGACAGGTGATCAAGCAGGCGGCCGGGCGTGGCCACCACGATATCGACACCGCGCTTGAGCTGTTCGATCTGCGGGTTGATGCCCACGCCGCCGAACATCACCATGGAGCGCAGCTTGAGGTACTTGCCGTAGTTACGAACGCTTTCTTCCACCTGCGCCGCCAGTTCGCGGGTCGGGGTCAGGACCAGTGCGCGCACCGGCAGGCGCTGTCCACGTGCGGGTTCGCGGCCGGCCGAGGATTCGGACAGCAGTTGCAGCAGCGGCAGCGTGAAGCCGGCCGTCTTGCCGGTGCCGGTCTGCGCGCCGGCAAGCAGGTTGCCCCCTTTCAGGATGGCGGGAATCGCCTGCGCTTGAATCGGAGTCGGCGTGGTATAGCCCTGTTCGGCCACGGCACGCATAAGCTTGTCGGACAAGCCAAGTTCGGAAAAAGACATGAATTGACGCTTCGGCCGCCCTTTGCGCATGTGGTGCGCCAATCGCGGGGGCGACGTGAGTGAGAAAACCGAAAACCGGAAATACCGACCGGCGAAGCGAGGCGACTGCCCCCGCTTCTTTAGGAGGAAAGGCCGCTAGTGTACMAGCCTGGCGCTTTCGCGCGCGCGCTGCGCCCCGAGGGACGCGCGCGCCGCTGCGCTATGATGGCGGCCACCCCCGCCTGGCCCCTGCCTGGGCGCGCCCACGCACCGCGCGGGCGCGCGCCGGCCCGGCCCGGCCCATCCCAGCCCCCGGATGCCGAGACGATGCGGTTCAGGTTCATCGAAGACCAGGAAGTCACCCTCTTTACCGCCATCCCGGTAGGGATTGCCGCAGCCATCGTCACCACCCTGTTCAAGGAGGCGCTGGACGCTAGCGGCTATGTGATGTTTGGCACGCATGCCGATATCGTCACGGTATTCGCAGGCCTCGCCCTGATCTGGCGGGTGGCGATCCCGACGCTTGGCGGCGTGATCGCGGGCTTGCTGCTGACGGCGGCAGCCAAGCTCAACGCCGCGCAGCCAGGCGTCTCCGACTATATGGAAGCGGTTGCCAGCGGCACCGGGCGCCTGCCGGTACGCATCACCTTGCTGCGCGCRCTGTCTTCGTTCTGCTCCATCGTCACCGGCAGCTCGGTGGGCAAGGAAGGCGCGATGATCCAGCTCGCGGCCCTGTGCGGATCGGTGTTTCCGTCCGCGCGCGGCGGCAGCGGACCGGACGGCGACACCAACCTGCGGCGCATGCTCACGGCCTGCGCGGCGGCCGCCGGGCTGGCCTCGGTGTACCACACGCCGCTGTCGGCGGCGGTCTTCGTGGCCGAGGTGGTCTTTGGCGCGGTGGCGGTGCAGCGCCTGATGCCGCTGTTCCTGGCTTCCGTGGCGGGCACGGTGGTCAGCCAGCTACATGGTGGCCTGCAGCCGCTCTATCCCGGCCTGACCGTGCCCGCCGACCTGCTGCATCCGCCCATGCTGCTGGCGGCGGTCTTGCTCGGCGTGCTGGCCGGCGTGTCCGGCGCCCTCTTCATGCGTGCCTCCAGCCTGGCCAAGGGCGCCTTTGCCCGGGTGCCGGGCGGCCTGGTGCCGCGCCTGGCGCTGGGCGGTGCGATGGTGGGCGTGTTGGCGATCTGGGTGCCCGAGGTGGTCGGCAACGGCTACTACACCATCCAGTCGATCTTGCAGGGGCACCCCTTGAGCGTATCGCTGGCGGCGGTATTGCTGGCCAAGCTGCTGGCCACCGTGCTCAGCATGGGCTCGGGCGCGGTGGGCGGCGTGTTCACGCCATCGCTGTTCGTCGGCGCGGCGCTAGGGCAACTGCTGGCTCCCGCCGTGCCGGGGGGCAGCGGCGCGCCGCTGTTGCCGCTGGTCGGCATGGCCGCCTTCCTGGCCGCCACCAGCCAGGCGCCGCTGATGTCGGTGCTGATGGTGTTCGAGATGACGCTGGCCCCGGCGCTGCTGCTGCCGGGCATGATCGGCGCGGCGGCGGCCTACTACACCGCATCGCGCTGCCAGACCTTGTCCTTGTACAGCGTGGTGGCGGAGCGCACCCAGGCATCCGCCGCCGCGGAGCGCGCGCGGGCGCTGACGCTGGCCGGGCTCTGCGACGCCACCGACACCGTCATCGGCCCCGAGGCCACGCTGGAGCAGGCCAGCGACAAGTTCGCCGAGACCGGCACGCGCTATCTTTATATGGTTGGGCCGGACGGCTGCCTACTGGGCGCGCTGTCGATCCATGCGGTGCAACGTGCACTGCGCGAGCGGCCGCGCGCGGGCCTCCTGGCGCTGTGCGAGCGCGATTTCCCCACCCTGACGCCGGAGTCGCGGCTGCCCGACGCGCTGCGGCTATTCACGCATCACGCGCTCAACCGGATCCCGCTGATCCGCGACACGGCCGGGCGCGAACTGATGGGCACGGTCTCCAAGCAGCGTGTGCTGCAGGAAGCATCCGGGCTGTTCTAGCGCCGCGCGGCCGGCGGGCGACCGGGTAGAATATTAGGTTGCCCGGTCCGCGCCGCCGAAGCGAAGACCCGAATCGCTTTCGTTTTCCGCTTTCGCTTTCGTTTTCGTTTTCCGAACCGTTTCTGCCGGAGCCTCCATGCCAGCCAACCGTGCCACGCGCCCTGCCCTTTTCGTTTTGGTCCGGGCCACCTTGCTAGCTGCATCGCTTGCTTTGCCCGCCGCGCTGCTGCCGGCAACGGCGTATGCGCAGCAGGCGTTGCGCGTGATCCCAGCGGACGCGGCCAAGGCCAAGCTGGTGCTCGCCGCGCAGTCGCCCAGCGCGCCGCAGTCGGCCACGCTGGACGGCAAGACCGTTGGCGTGGCCCCGGGCCTGCGGCTGTTCGGCACGGACAACCAGTTGCTGCCCATCGGGGCGGTGGCCGGCCAAAAGCTGCCGGTGCGGTTCAAGCTCGACCTCTATGGCCAGTTGCTGACGGCCTGGGTGCTGACCGAGCAGGAACAAAAAGCAGCGCAATAGTCGTAGTCCGGGGCGCGGCGGCGCGCCGAGGCCCGGACATCTTTCGTCCCCATAAAACCCTGATGCCCCCAGGTCAACCACTGAGATCGGCACCATGAAAAAAGTCTTCGTCAAAACCTACGGCTGTCAGATGAACGAGTACGACTCGGACAAGATGGTCGATATGCTCCATGCCGCCCAGGGCATGGAGAAGACAGACACGCTGGAAGAAGCGGACGTCATCCTCTTCAACACCTGCTCCGTGCGCGAGAAAGCGCAAGAGAAGGTGTTCTCCGAACTGGGCCGCCTGAAGGCGCTCAAGGCCGTCAAGCCGGACCTGGTGATCGGCGTGGGCGGYTGCGTGGCSAGCCAGGAAGGCGCSGCCATCGTCAAGCGCGCGCCCTATGTCGACGTGGTGTTCGGCCCGCAAACGCTGCACCGCCTGCCTGACATGATCAACCGACGCCAGCAGACCGGCCACTCGCAGGTGGACATCTCCTTTCCCGAGATCGAAAAGTTCGACCACCTGCCGCCGGCGCGCGTGGAAGGCCCGAGCGCCTTTGTCTCCATCATGGAAGGCTGCTCCAAGTACTGCAGCTACTGCGTGGTGCCCTACACCCGTGGCGAGGAAGTCTCACGCCCGTTMGAGGACGTGCTGGCGGAAGTCGCCGGGCTGGCCGAGCAAGGCGTGCGCGAAGTCACGTTGCTGGGCCAGAACGTCAACGCGTATCGCGGCGCCATGGGCGGCACCAGCGAGATCGYCGACTTCGCGCTGCTGATCGAATACGTGGCCGAGATCCCCGGCATCGAGCGCATCCGCTACACCACCAGCCACCCGAAGGAATTCACCCCGCGCCTGATCGAGATGTACGAGCGCTGCCCGAAGCTGGTCAACCACCTGCACCTGCCGGTGCAGCACGCTTCAGACCRCATCCTGATGGCGATGAAGCGCGGCTACAGCGTCCTGGAATACAAGAGCATCATCCGCAAGTTGCGCGCGCTGCGCCCGRACATGTCGCTGTCATCCGACTTCATCATCGGCTTTCCCGGCGAGACCGAGGCGGACTTTGAAAAGCTGATGGCGATGATCGAGGAGATCGGCTACGACACGTCGTTCTCGTTTATCTTCAGCCCGCGCCCCGGCACGCCGGCGGCCAACCTGGCCGACGACACGCCACACGAGGTCAAGCTGCGCCGCCTGCAGCGCCTGCAGGCCACCATCGAGGAGAACGTGCAGCACATCAGCGCCGGCATGGTCGGCTCGGTGCAGCGCATCCTGGTGGAAGGCCCGGCACGCAAGGATCCGACCGAGCTGCACGGCCGCACCGAGAACAACCGCGTGGTGAATTTCGCGCTGCCCGGCGTGCCCCAGGCCAGCCGCGACCGCATGGTCGGCGAAATGGTGGACGTGGCCATTACCGAAGCCTTCCCGCATTCGCTGCGCGGCGAAATCGTAGTGCGCCAGTAACCCACGCCCGATGCAGCTTGATGCAGCCTGATGCAGCCACTCGTACCCAGATGAAAATCCCTTCAGCCGAATTCGTCGCCCCCAAGGACGACAACACCCGCCTGCAGAACCTGTGCGGGCCGCTTGACGAGAACCTGCGCCAGATCGAGCAAGCGCTCGACGTCACCATCCAGCGCCGCGGCCATCGCATGACCGTGCGCGGCGCCTACGCCCGCGACGCCGCGGCGGCACTCGAGCGCTTCTATAACAACGCCCGCACCGCCCTGTCGATCGACGACGTGCAGCTCGGCCTGGTCGAGGCACGCCAGGTCGCCGCGCACGGCGGCTATGTCCCCGACGGCGCGAGCGCGGATACCGCCAGCGACGATGACGAATCCCCCGTGCTGCACACGCGCCGCGCGGGCCTGCACGGGCGCACACCCATGCAGCGCGACTACCTTCGCAACGTACTGGCACACGACCTCACCCTGGGCATCGGCCCGGCCGGCACCGGCAAGACCTACCTGGCGGTGGCCTGCGCCGTGGACGCGCTCGAGCGCGATTCGGTCAAGCGCATCGTGTTGACGCGACCGGCGGTGGAAGCCGGCGAGCGCCTGGGCTTCCTGCCCGGCGACCTGGCCCAGAAGATCGATCCCTACCTGCGGCCGCTGTACGACGCGCTCTACGACCTGCTCGGCTTCGACCGCACGCAGAAGATGTTCGAGCGCCAGATGATCGAGGTCGCGCCGCTGGCCTACATGCGCGGGCGCACGCTGAACCACGCCTTCATCATCTTGGACGAGGCGCAGAACACCACGCCCGAGCAGATGAAGATGTTCCTGACCCGGATCGGCTTTGGCTCCAAGGCGGTCATCACCGGCGACACCACCCAGATCGACCTGCCGCGCGGGCAGAAGAGCGGCCTGGTGGAAGCGCAGCACGTGCTGCGTGAAGTGCGCGGCGTGGCCATGACCCGCTTTACCAGCACCGACGTGGTGCGGCACCCGCTGGTGGCGCGCATCGTCGATGCCTATGACGAATATCACGCTCAACACCGAGACGCTTAATCAAACGCCCAATCGTGAACGCAAAATCCTCCTCCCCCGCCAGCCTGATCCTGTTTGACGCCGAAGGCCGCGCGCGCAAGACCCAGGCGCACGCCCTGCGCGTGCAATTGCCTGACGGCCGCAGCATCACCGTGGACCTGTCGCAAGCCGCCGAAGGCGTAGTCGCGCTGCTGGCCGAGCACACCGACGACCGCCAGCAGGCTGGCCTGCTGGTGCGCCCGGACAACCACGACGCCTTGTCGGTCGCCGTTACCGCCACGCCGACGGTCACCACCACCGGCACGCCCGCCACGCCGCCATCCCTGGAACTGGCACTGCAATATGGCGAAGGCATCAAGGGGCAGCGCGGCCTGCCGACCCAGCGCAAGGTCCAGACCTGGGCCRAGTCCGCGCTGTACGCCGATGCCACGCTGACCATCCGCTTTGTCGGCGAAGAAGAAGGGCGCAGCCTGAACCGCAGCTACCGCGGCAAGGACTACGCGACCAATGTGCTGACCTTCGCCTATGCCGAGCACGAGTCCGACCCGGTCAGCGGCGACATCGTGCTGTGCTGCCCGGTAGTGGAGCAGGAAGCCCGCGAGCAGAAAAAGTCGCTTGAAGCGCACTACGCCCACCTGATCGTGCACGGCGTCCTGCATGCGCAGGGCTACGAGCACGAGGAAGACGGCGAAGCGGAAGAAATGGAAGCCATCGAGACGGAAACGCTGCAGGCCCTAGGCTTCCCGGATCCGTACCTGGCGAACGGCAACGCCAAAATCAAAGACTAGGTGTAGCCGTGATTCCCGCCCGAAAGCGGGAATCACCCCAGCGCGATGCGAA